>DATKAO010000103.1 GCA_035498015.1 Myxococcota bacterium | reverse complement strand
TCGACTGGGAGATCGCGCACATCGGCGACCCGATGCGCGACCTGGGTTGGATCTGCACCAACTCCTGGCGCTTCGGCAGTGCCCTGCCCGTGGGCGGCTTCGGTCACTACGCCGACCTGTTCCGCGGCTACGAGCAGGAGTCGGGCAAGAAGGTCGATCCGGCGCGGGTGAAGTTCTGGGAGGTGTTCGGCTCGTTCTGGTGGTCGGTCGGCTGTCTCGGCATGGCCGAGCACTACCGCAGCGGGCCCGACAAGACCGTGGAGCGCCCGGCCATCGGCCGGCGCAGCTCGGAGTGTCAGGTCGATTGCGTGAACCTCCTGATTCCCGGACCGGTCGAGCTCTTGCAGCCGCCGCCCGCCACTCCGGGCGTCGACATGCCGCGCATCGACGAGCTCGTGACCAGCGTGCGCGACTACCTGCGCGACGACGTCATGGCGCAGACGCGCGGCCGCACGCAGTTCCTGGCGCGCGTCGCGGGCAACTCGCTCGACGTGGTGCTGCGCGAGCTCGCGGTCGGCGAGCGCCACCGCGCGCACCAGGCCGACCGCCTGCGCGGCCTGCTCGAGGAGGGCGGCGACCTCGAGTCACTGCGCTGGTCGCTGGTGCGCCGCCTGCGCGACCACACGCTGCCGCTGGACCGGCCCGGCCTGGCCGAGTATCTGCGCGAGGCCGTGGTGAACCAGGCCGCGATCGACCAGCCGAGCTACAGCGGCTTCAAGACGGCGCTCGCTAACGCGAGAGGCTGATCGACAGCAGCACGGCCCCTCGACCGGCAGCCAGGCCATCACTGCGGCGGCGACGGGGCGCCTCGCCGATCGTGAAGCCGCGCGCAGTCGCGCCGCCATAGTGAGGCCCATCAGGAGTGCGATCACCGCTGCTCGCACCGTCCCCTCGCGTCGCTACACTAGCCGCCGCCGCGCTGCCGGCCCCGGAGAAATCCCTGAGACTTCGCTCAGTGAGTGCCGTCCCGCACGCGGACTCACCCGGCTCCAACGTTGCAATCCGCGCACTCGCGGTGTGCGCGCTCGCGCTGGGGCTGCTCGCCCCGGCCGCGCGCGAGCTGGCGGTCGCGACCGTGCACGACGGCGACTCACTCGCGCTGCGCGCCGGCCACGGGCAGCGCATCGAGCTGCGCCTGGCCGGAATCGACAGCCCCGAGCACGGGCAGCCGTGGGGCGAGGAGTCCCGCGCAGCGCTCCAGCGCCTGGTCGACGGCAAGCGGGTGCGCTTCGAGCGTCAGGACACCGACCGCTACGGCCGCACGGTGGCGCGCGTGTTCGTGGGGGCGGTCGACGTGAACGAGGAGCTCGTGCGAGAGGGCAACGCCTGGGTCTACCGCCGCTACGCGAAGGACGCGCGGCTCGACTCCCTCGAGCGCGAGGCGCGCGCGGCCAAGCGCGGACTCTGGGCACTCCCGCCGCAGGAGCGGATCCCGCCCTGGAAGTGGCGCAAGTCGCACCCGCGCCACTGAGGCGTCTGGATCGCGCCGAGCGCCCCGCGCAACCGCTCAGCTCTTGTGTCTCTTGGCCCGCTGCGCCGCGCAGCGCTGCGCGAGCGTCATGTGGATCAGCATGCAGGCCGGTGTCTGGGCATTCGACTCGGCGCAGCGCTCGTGCGGGTAGCGCTGCAGCGCGGCGGGATCGTCGGGCACGTCCCGGCAGAGCTCTGGGCTGTGGCGGGCTCGCGCCAGACACACGTCGATGAACGAAGACACGTGGAAGCCGCAGGTCACGCCCTCGCCGCACTCGGCAGAGCGGCGCAGCGCCTCGGGCACGCACTCGGCCTGCTCATGCGCGGCCGCGAACGCCTCCGTCTCGCGCTTCCAGGTCTCCCAGTCGGCGTTCAGCGACTCCGACAGCTCCGCCACGCGGCGGAACAGGTAGGGCAGCGCGATCGCCGCGGCGACCGCGCACACGCCGAACACCACCAGAAAGACGCGGACGCCCCGCATCGCCGGTCGTCAGCTGAAGGCCATGCTCCCGGAGTCTCTCGGCAGCTCTTCGGGCGCGAGCGGCCGGGCCACCTCCTCGGGCGTAGGACCGAACTTCGCGGCCAGCGGCTCGAGCTTGCCCAGGTCGAAGCCGTACAGGCGCGCGGCATTCTCCCCGAGCATGGCGCGCACCTCCGTGGGGTCCATGGCGTGGAAGGTGTGACGGAGTGACTTGCGCGTGTACGGGTACGTGCCCTCGTGGTGCGGGTAGTCACTGCCCCAGCACAGGTGCTCCACGCCGATCTGGTGCCGGCCTTCGAGCTCGCGCGGCGACGGCGAGCTCGCGCCGTACCAGCAGTTGCGCCGGGCGTAGAAGCTGGGCGGCTCGGGCGGCAGCGCGCCGTCGGCGAACTGGAACTCACCGACCACGCCGGAACGCATGCGCGCCCACAGGCGGTCCAGGTTCTCCAGCGTCGACGGCACCCACGCGCAGCCCGACTCGGTCACGATGTAGCGCAGCCGCGGAAAGCGCTCGAACACGCCCGACAAGAGCAGGTGGGTGTAGCTGCGCGTCGAGAACCAGCCCGTCTCGACCAGGCGGATCGGCAGCGAGACCTTGTATCTCCCGTAGTCCGGCGAGCCCGTGCCGCCGTGGTGGTTGATCACCACCCCCAGGTCCTGACACACCGCCCAGAAGCGGTCGTACTCCGGCGCGTAGAGCGGCAAGAGGTGCGTGCAGTCCGGCGGCACGTGGGGCAGCAGCACGCCGCCGCGCAGCCCGTGCTCCGCGATCCAGCGCACGTCTTCGATCGCCGCGTCGATGTCGTTGAGATACACCAGGCCGATGCCCGCGCGGCGCTCGGGAAACTCCGCGCACCAGTCGGCGAGCCAGCGGTTGTGCGCGCGGATGCCCTGCAGCCAGAGCGGATAGTCGGCGACCGACGGGTTGCCGCAGATCAGTACGCTCGTGCGGAAGAAGGGCGGGACGGTGTTGGGGAAGATGATCTCGCCCACCACGCCTTCCGTCTCCATGTCGCGCATGCGCTCGGTGTCGTCCCAATTCTTGTGCTTCTTCGACCCGATGTGCTCGCGCTGCGGGTTCTTGTAGCCGCCGCGCCACTCGTCGAAGAGCTTCTGGTGCTCCGCGTCGAGATACTCGCGGTAGGTCTGGATGCTCGCGCCCGCGTGCGTGTCCGACGAGATCACGACGTAGGGTCGGGAAGCTTCTGCAAGCGACATTTCGCGCCCTCCGGCGCCATGGTACCCGAGCCGCCACCCGCGCGCGGGAACGGCAGGCCCCGGCACATGCGTTGCACCACCCCCTCCCGCAGCCCCGGAGGACGTGATGAAGCTCGCATTCGTCGTCGCCACGCTGTGGATCCTGGCCGACCCGCCGCGCATCACGAACGTCGCGCCCTCGCAGGCGCGCGTGGAGCTGGAGAACGCCGCGGTGCAGAACGGCATGGTCACCGGCACGCTCCACAACGAGACCGACACGCCGGTGCGCAGCGTGACCCTGCTGGTCCAGCACCACTACCGCTGGGCGAACGAATTCAAGCCCGGGAACGTCGACCCGGGCCGCGCGCAGTCAGTCCGCGTGAGCACGGACCTGCCGCCGGGCGGCCGAGTCACCTTCCAGAGCCCGGTCGACGAGCCCCTGGCCCCGGGCGACGGCGGTCACTTCGAGATCACCGTGAGCGTGCTGGCGTTCGAGCAGGTCTTCCCGGCGGCGCCGCCCGGCCCCTGACCCCACACTCACCGGCAAGACGTGCGCAAGAGTCACGGCGTCCGACCGCAAAGTGATTCCCGTGCCCCCTTCGCCAGGCGTTCCAAACGTCATGCTCAACTGTTCGGCGCTGCCCACCGATAGGCCCGACAAGAAATGCAAAGCTTCAGCGTCATCGGACTGGTCATCTACACGATCGCGAGCGCCGTGGTCGGGGTTCGCCTGTTGATCCGCGCGAACCGCTCCCACGGGCTGCCCGAGCTGCTCGCCGGCCTCTCGTACATCGGGGCGCCGGCGCTGGGCTACCCGCTGGCGATCGTCTCGTCGCAGCTCAGCAACCGCGCCGTCGCCACGCCCCTGTATCTGGTGGGCGAGACGTCGCTCGTGTTCGGCTGCTGCTGCTTCCTGTTCTTCACCGTGAAGGTGTTCCGGCCGTCGGCGTACTGGGCGCTGGTGCTGGCGGCGATCGGTTCGGCCGTGCTGACCGGGTCGGGCCTCGGAATCATCCACTCCTGGCTCGCGTACACGGATCCCCTGGAAGTCACTGCGCACGCGCGCACGCCGCTCGCGCTGATGGTGGGGGTGCTCCTGCTCTCTTACGTGTGGACCGCGCTGGAGGGCTTCCGCTACTACCGCATGATGCGCAAGCGCATGGCGCTGGGCATGGCGGACGCGGTGGTCACCAACCGCTTCCTGTTGTGGACCCTCTCGGGGCTGTGTTCGATGGCCTGGATCTCGGTGTCCGCCATCATGCTCGCGATGGGTTACAACCTGGCCCGCAACCCGATCAACGTGTCGGTGACGTGCGCCGGCGGGATCCTCAACACGGTGTTCCTCGTGCTCATCTTCATGCCGCCCGCCGCGTACACGCGCTGGGTGCACCGCTCGGCGCGCGCGCCGCAGCTGGCGACGGCCTGACCATGGCAGCTTCAGCCGCATTCGAAGCCGTGCAGAGCGAGCTCGAGCGCTTCGCGAACATGGACCGCTGGAACGCGCGCGGCGCGATCCAGCTGGCCCTCATGGACGCGGGCCTCGAGGCGAGCAACGTGACTTCGGCGCAGATGAAGGTCGTGGTCGAGCGGCTCCTGCCCAAGCAGCTGCAGAGCCAGAAGATCGCCGACGTGCCGAACGTGTGTGAACGCATCCGCGGCGCACTCGCGCTGCTCGGCGACGACTCGCGCGCCGACTCACCGGACAAGGTCTTCCAGCGCCTCGGGAGCTGAGGGAAGTCGGCAGGACCTGACCGACTGACTTACTCCCCGCGCACGCGCGTGGTCTCGAACAGGAACCAGGCGCGGCGCTCGGCCTCGTCGATCCACACTTCGATCAGGCTCGCGCTCGCGACGTCGCCGTACTCGTCGCACACCGCGTGCGCTTCGCGCAGCCGCGCCGCGAACGCCAGGTTGTCCTCGCGCAGCTCCGCGATCATGTCGAGCGGAGTCACGTACTCGGCGTCGTTGTCCTTCACGCGCTGCAGGCGCGAGATCTGGCCGATCGAGCGCAGCGTGCTGCCGCCGACCTTGCGCACGCGCTCGGCGATCGGGTCGGTCGTCGCGTAGATCTGGTCCGCCTGCTCGTCGAGCAAGAGGTGGTAGTCGCGGAAGTGCGGGCCCGAGACGTGCCAGTGGAAGTTCTTGGTCTTCAGATACAGCGCGAACGTGTCTGCGAGCAAGAGGTTCAGCGCCGCCGAGACGTCCTTGGTGGCCGCCGACCCCAGATCGGTGGGGGTCTGGAGGCGCGCGCTGCGCCGCGACTTCGCGTCTTTGTCCTTCATGTCGAGGGGGCTCCTGGATGCGGGTTTGCACAAAGGCGCGCGCCGACCCGGCGTGCGCCTGGGGTTCCTGGACTGAAGATGCCCGTTTGCGAGAGCCGTTCCAACGGGGAAGTGAGTGTCCGGCCGCGGTATGCCAACGTAGGCGGGCCGGATGAATACCCCGCAAACCCTGCAGATCGTGTTGGTGCTCCTGGGTGTGGTGCTCCTGGCCATGTCGGCCGCGCGGCGCCTGCCGATTCCCTACCCGGTCATGCTGGTGTTCGCGGGGCTGCTCGTGAGCTTCGTGCCGGGTCTGCCCGAGGTGCGGCTCGAGCCCGACCTGGTGTTCTTCGTGTTCCTGCCCCCGGTGCTCTGGTCGGCGGCCTACTTCACGTCGCTGCGTGACTTCCGGGCCAACGTGCGGCCGATCTCGCTGCTCGCGGTCGGCCTGGTGGTCGCCACGACCATCGCCGCGGCGATCACCGTCCACCTGGCGGTGCCGGGCCTGGGCTGGCCGGCGGCGATCGCGCTGGGGGCGATCGTCTCGCCGCCCGACGCGGTCTCGGCCACGGCGGTGGTCCGGGCGGCGGGCGTCCCGCGCCGCCTGGTCACCATTCTCGAGGGCGAGAGCCTCGTGAACGACGCCACCGCGCTGATCCTCTACCGCGGCGCGGTCGGCGCCATGGTGGCCGGCACCTTCGACTGGGGCGAGTCGCTCGCGACCTTCGTGTTCGCCGCCACGGTGGGGGTCGCGATCGGCCTGGCGATCGGCTGGGCGAGCGTTCGCGCGCGGCGCTGGATCGAAGACGTGCCGACCCAGACCCTGCTCACGCTCATGGCCCCTTATCTCGCCTGGATGCTGGGCGAGGCCGTGCACGCCTCGGCGGTGCTGGCGTGCGTGGCCGGGGGGCTCATGCTGCGCCAGGCGCCGGGCACCGACGTGGCGCCCAGCGTCCGACTCCAGGGCCGCCCGGTCTGGGACCTGGTCACGTACGCGATCAACGGCGTGCTGTTCCTGCTGATCGGGCTGCAGCTGCGCGGGCTGGTCGCCGACATCCGCCCCGGCGGGCTCGGGCCGCTGATCGGGCAGGGGATCGTGGTGTCGCTCGTGGTGATCGCCGCGCGACTCTTGTGGGTCCCGTTCTTCGCCTGGCTCCCGCGGCGCTTGTCGAGGCGCCTGCGCGAGCGTGACCCCATGCCGACCTGGCAGGCGATGTTCCTGCTCGGCTGGACCGGCCTGCGCGGGATCGTGTCGCTGGCCGCGGCCATGGCGCTGCCCCTGTCGCTGCCCGACGGATCGCCGCTGCCGTTCCGCTCAGAGATCGTGCTGATCACCTTCGTGGTGATCTTCTGCACGCTCGTCCTGCAGGGGCTCTCGCTGGCGCCGATCATCCAGTGGCTCGAGCTGCCGGTCGACGACGAGGCCATGCGCGAGGAGGTGCGCGCGCGCTCGCACGCGGCTCGCTCGGCGCTGGCGCGGCTCGAGGCGCTCGAGGCCGAGCCCTGGGCCGATCCGCGCGCGCTGGCGTCGCTGCGCGAGCAGTACGAGGGCCGGCTGCGCCGGGCCTGCGACGGCGCGTCGAGCCTGATCGTCGAGCGCGGCGCCAAGCGCGCACGCTTCGAGAGCCTGCTGGCCGAGCGCCTGGCGCTGCTCGAGCTGCGCCGCGACGACGTGATCAGCGACGAGGTCCTCTTGCAGCTGGAGACGGAGCTGGATCTCGAAGCGGCGCGTCACGGGCTGGCCGAGCTGCGCCGCGCGGAGACACTCGCCGAGTGAGTCGTGCGCGCGCCGTCGCGCTGCTTCAGGCAGGGCTCGGGCGCGTTGGTCACGGCGATGTCGACGCCGGCCTCGAACACGCGCGTGCAGCTCGCGCCTTCGGTCTCGGGGGCCAGCTGGAAGGCGTTGAGTGAGGCGACCTTGCCGGCGGAGTGCACGCGGCCCACCAGCTCGTCCGAGAGGAAGTCGGGATGGAGCTGGATCGAGAGCAGCCGTGAGTCGCGCGCCGCCAGCAGCGCGGCCAGCCACTCCTCGGCGCGCGGGCCGCGCGGCGAGGCCTCGAGCGCCACGCGCGAGTCGTAGTCGCGCACGGCCTGATACACGCGCAGCCCGCTGCCGACCTGGAAGTACACCCAGTCCCACGCGCCGTACTTGGCCACCAGGTCGATCGCGGGGCGCACCGCCTCGCGCGCCTTGAGCTCGGCGTCGAGCACCACGCGTCCGGCGGCCCAGCGCAGCGCGTCCTCGAAGCGGTCGGGGCCGCGCTCGAGCCCGTTCAAGTGACAGTGCGAGAGCTCGTCGGCAGTCCGGTCCGCGAGCCGGCCCTGGCAGTCGGTCACTTTGTCGAGCCGCTCGTTGTGGAACAGGAACACCACGCCGTCCTTGGACAGGCGCAGGTCGGTCTCGAACACCTCGACGCCGAGCTGCCGCGTGAGCTCGAAGCGCGCCACGGTGTTCGAGTCGGGGAAGCCGAAGCCGCCGCGGTGCGCCGCGACCTGCGGCCCGCGCAGCCGCTCGAGCAGCGGGTCCTTGCGCGCGCTGCAGCCCGCCGCGAGCAACAGCGCGAGCGCCGCGGCGAGCGGGCCGCGCATCAGCGCACGAGCCCCTGGGCGATCAGGCTGTCGGCGGTGTCTCGCACGCTCTGCGCGACGGGCATGGGCTTCCAGCCGAGCCGCGTCTGGGCGGCGCGCGTATCGCACTCGCGCCGGATGCCCAGCTCGAACACCACCGCGCGCGTGACCGGGTCGAAGAGCGCCGCCACGCGCACCAGCCAGTGCGGCAGCTCCCGGCGCGGCAGCTTCGCAGCGCGTTCGGGCAGGTGCGCGCGCAGCACGGCCGCGATCTCGCGCATGCTCATGTTCCCCGAGACGCACAGGAAGCGCTGGCCGGCCGCCCCCGGTGACTCGAGCGCGGCCAGGTGCGCGGCCGCCACGTCGCGCACGTCGACGATCGGAAAGTCGAAGTCGGGAATGCCGGGGAAGTCGCCGTTCAGGAGCTTCAGCACGATCTCCGCCGAGGTCCCGTAGTCCTGCTCGAGCACCGGGCCCAGCACGGCGCCGGGATTCACGGTCGCGAGCTCGAGCTTCACGCCCGGGCTGCGCACGAAGTCCCATGCGGCGCGCTCGGCGTAGGTCTTGGAGCGGGTGTAGCTCGAGTTGTCGCGGCCCTCGGGATCGGACCAGTCACTCTCCGTGAACGGCCGCCCGAGCGCGCCGCGGCCGTAGCAGATGGCCGCGGTCGAAGAAGTCATGACCACGCGGCGCACGCCGGCAGCCTCGGCGGCGCGCAGCACGCGCAGCGCGCCCTCGCGCGCGGGGCGGATCAGCTCCTCGGGGTCGCGCGGCAGGACGCGCGGCAGCGGCGAGGCCACGTGCAGCACGCCGTCGACGCCGCGCACCGCCTCGGCCCAGCCCTCGTCGCGCAAGAGGTCGGCCTCGACGCACTCGACGGGCACGGGCTCGCCCGCGGCGCGCTGCAGCACGTCGAGCAACGTGTCACGGCGCGCGCGCGAGCGCAGCGTGCCGCGCAGCGCATAGCCGGAGCGGTGGAGCGCGAGCAGGCAGTGAGTGGCGATGAAGCCGGCGGCGCCGGTCACGAGCACGGTTCCCTTCATGGAGTCTCTCCTTCGGGCAGGGGGTGGGCGACGAGCGGCAGGAGCTCGGCGAGCTGCGCCGCGAAGTCGCTGCGGAAGAGCGCGAGCGCGGGGTCGGCCAGCGCGCGCCGCACGGCGGGGCTCGGCGTGGCCACGTGGTGCAGGCCGATCACCAGCACGTGCAGGCGCAGCACGAGCCGCGCGCCCGAGCCCGCGGGCCAGCGCAGGCGCGCGTCGATGCGCGCGCCGAGCGCAGTCACCTCGCCGAGCAGGAAGCGCTTGAAGTCGGCCACGCCGCGGTCGGACAGGTTGTGCTCGAGGGCGGTGTGCAGCACGGCCACGAGCGGCCGCAGCGCGGGCTCGGCGCCGATCGCTCCCGCGAGCGCGCCGCAGACACCGGCGCGCGTGGCGGGCGCCGCCGCGACGCCCGCCGCCGCGGCCGCGAAGAAGCGCGCGAACACGCGGCGCACCACCGCCACGAACAGCGCCTCCTTGGTGGGGAAGTAGAGATACAGCGTGCCCTTCACCAGCCCGACCCGGCGCGCGAGGTCGCTCATCTGGATGTCGGCGAAGGGCTCGCGGCGCACGCGCGCCTCGGCCGCGTCGAGGATCGCCTCGAGGCGCTCGGCCTTGTGGGCGGGCGCGCGCGCGCGCTGATAGGGCGCGCGTCGGGCAGCTCGGGCGGTCGGCATTTAGCTGACCATAGGTCATTTATTCGCCGGCGCTAGAGTCGGGGCCATGAAGACCGTCGCCGTCCTCTCCTACTGCCGCACCGGGATCGCCAAGGCCAACCGCGGGGCGCTGAACCAGACCCACGGCATTCCCCTCGCCGCGCACGTGCTGCGCAACGCCGTCGCGCGCGCGCGCATCGAGGCCGGCGAGATCGAAGACGTGGTGCTGGGCTGCGGCCTGCCCGAGGGCGCGACGGGTCACAACATCGCGCGCACCGCGGGGCTCGAGGCCGGCTTCGGCAACGAGGTGCCGGGCATGACGATCAACCGCTACTGCGGCTCGGGTCTCTCGGCGGCCTCGATCGCCGCCAACCGCATTGCCGCCGGCGAGGCCAGCGTGATCGTCGCGGGCGGCGTCGAGAGCATCAGCATGACCCAGTCACACATCAACCTGAATGGCTTCTTCTACGAGCCGCTGCAGAAGCGCATGCCGGCCGTGTGGTGGACCATGAACCAGACCGCCGACTTCGTGGCGAAGAAGTACGCCATCTCGCGCGCGGCGCAGGACGAGTACGTCGTGCGCAGTCAGGCGCGGGTCGCAGCGGCGGCGGCGCGCGGCGTCTACGGCGAGGAGATCGTGCCCTTCACGACCACCATGAAGGTCACCGACAAGGCCACCGGCGCGGTGCGCCAGGAGAAGGTCACGCTCGACCGCGACGAGGGGCCGCGCCCGGACACCACGCTCGAGAAGCTCGCGAAGCTCCCGCCCGTGTACCCCGGCGGCACGGTGACTGCCGGCAACGCCTCGCAGCTCTCCGACGGTGCGGCCGCGGTCGTGCTGATGGACGCCGACCTCGCGGCGCGCCGGGGACTGCCGATGCTCGGGCTGTTCCGCGGCATGCAGCTCGCGGCCGTGCCGCCCGAGGAGATGAGTATCGCGATCGCGCCCGCGATCCGGCGAATCCTGAAGCACCACCAGCTCGCGCCGTCCGACGTCGACCTGTGGGAGCTGCACGAGGCCTACGCGGTCACCACGCTCTACAACCAGGCGCAGCTCGAGACTCCCTGGGAGATCACGAACGTGAACGGCGGCGCGGTGCCGCTCGGCCATCCGTACGGCATGTCCGGCGTGCGCTATCTCGGCTCGACCCTGCTCGAGCTGCGGCGCCGCAAGCAGCGCCGCGCGGTGGTCGGCGTGTGCACCGCGGGCGGCATGGCCACCGCGGCGTACCTCGAGGCGCCCTAGGCGGCGCGGGCGATTCCATTCATCATCACCGGCGGCCTGTCGGCCGCCCGAAGCCAGGAGAGACCCCCATGACGCTCGAGATCCGCCCCATGGCCGGCAAGATCGGCGCCGAGATCCTCGGCATCGACCTCGCGAAACCGCTCGACGCGCCGACTCGCGACGCCGTGCGCGACGCGCTGCACCAGCACCTGGTGATCTTCTTCCCGCGGCAGTCACTCGAGCCGGCCGAGCACCTGGCGTTTGCACGCGCGTTCGGAACGCCCGAGGGCAAGCACCCGTTCATTCCGCACACGCCCGAGCACGAGGAGGTCGCCGTGCTGTCCGCGAAGGACGGCGGCCGTGCCGACGTCTGGCACACCGACGTGACCTTCTCGCCGCGCCCGCCGCTCGGCTCGATCCTGTCCATGAAGCTCTGCCCCGACCACGGCGGAGACACCCTGTGGGCCAACATGTACGCCGCCTACGAGACGCTGTCGGAGCCGATGAAGCGCATGCTCGGGGGACTCACCGCCCAGCACGAGGTCGCGGCCGCCGCGCGCGAGGTGCAGCGCAAGGACCGCATGCGCCGGCTCGAGCCGGGGAGGATCAAGCTGCCCGAGTCACTCCCCAGCGCACGCCACCCCGTGGTGCGCACGCACCCGGTCACCGGCCGCAAGGCGCTGTTCGTGAATCCCGCCTGGACCTCGCACATCTGCGAGCTGGCCTACGCCGAGAGCGAGGCGCTGCTGGCCTTCCTGTTCCAGCATTCGACGCTGCCCGAGCACACGGTGCGCCGCCGCTGGTCGCAGGGCGACGTGGGCTTCTGGGACAACCGCTGCACGATGCACTACGCGATTGCCGACTACGGCAACGAGCCGCGCATCATCCACCGGGTCACTTTGCAGGGCGAGCCGCCGGCTTGAACGGGTCGTAGCTGCCGAAGTTCCAGAGATTTCCCTCGGGATCCCGGCAGATGTAGCCGCGCCCGCCTTGCGGCTTGTCCTCGATCGGAGTCACCACGGGGGCACCCGCGGCCACAGCCCTTCGGTAGTGCGCGTCGGGGTCTGACACGACCAGGTAGAGGGTCTGCGTGCACACGCCACCGTTCTTCTCGGGCGGGTAGACCAGGGCGTCGTACGGCCCGCCCGTCGAGCCGAGCATGATCATGGCGTCGCCGTGCGTGAGCTCGGCGTGCGCGATGCCGCCAGACGGGCCCGGCACGACCAGGTGCCGGTCGAAGCCGAACGCCCGACACAGCCATTCGATGGCGGCGGCCGCGTCCTGGTATCGCAAGCAAGGGATCGCCGGCATGAGCCGAGCTTACTTGCCGCTGCGCCATCCGGTCTCATGTTTTCGCGATCATGACGTCCCCCCAGACGCCCCCCGTCCTCGACCGCGACCTCCTGGATGCCTACTCGCGCGCGGTGATCGACGTGGTCGACGCCGTCGCGCCCGCCGTGATCGGCGTGCGCACGGGCGGCGGCGGCCACGGCTCGGGCGTGCTGATCACGCCCGACGGCTACGCGCTGACCAACGACCACGTGGTGGCCGCCGGCTCGGACTACGAGGCCGGCCTGCCCGACGGCCGGGCGCTGAAGGCGCGGCTGGTCGGCCGCGACCCGGCGACCGACCTGGCGCTCGTGCAGGTCGAAGGCCACTCGCTGCCGTTCGCGCGGCTCGAGACCGGCCGCGCCCCGCGCGCCGGCCAGCTCGTGGTGGCGATCGGCAATCCCCTCGGCTTCGAGTCCAGCGTGACTTCCGGCATCGTGAGCGCGACCGGCCGCTCGCTGCGCGGCACGCACGGGCGGCTGATCGACAGCGTCATCCAGCACACCGCGCCGCTCAACCCGGGCAACTCGGGCGGCCCGCTGCTCGACTCGACGGGGGCCGTGATCGGGGTGAACACGGCGATCATCGCCTACGCGCAGGGCATCGGCTTCGCGATCCCGGCCAGCACGGCCGACTACGTGGTCGCGCAGCTCCTGCAGCACGGGCTCGTGCGGCGCGCGCGCATCGGGCTGGCGGGCCGCACGCGGCCGATCGACCCGCGCATGGCGCGGCTCCTGGGGCTCGACCGCCCGTCGGTGGTCGAGGTCCTGCAAGTCACGGAACGCAGCCCCTCGGCGAAGGCGGGCCTGCGGGTGGGTGACTGGCTGCTCACCCTGGACGGCAAGCCCACCGCTTCGGTCGATGCGCTGATCGCGTTGCTCGGCGAGACGCGGATCGGCGTGCCGGTGCGCTTCGAGCTGGTGCGCGGGCGCGAGCGCTCGTCGCTCACGGTCACGCCCGAGGCCGACGGCTGAGTCAGCGGCCGACCGAGCCCATCATGGCGGCGGGGTAGCGCTCGCCGGCCGCGCTGCCGCGCGGCGCGACCTCGTCGAGCTTCGCCAGGTCCTTCGGGCCGAGCGCGACGTCGGACGCGGCAGCGTTCTCCTCGAGATACTTGCGGCGCTTGGTGCCCGGAATGGGCACCACGTCGTCGCCCTGCGCCATCACCCAGGCCAGCGCCAGCTGGCCGGCCGTGCAGCCCTTCTCGCGCGCGAGTGACTCGACGCGCTTCACCAGCTCCAGGTTCTTGGCGAAGTTCGCGCCCTGGAAGCGCGGCGAGAAGCGCCGGTAGTCGTCCTGGGCGAAGTCCTCGAAGCGCTGGATCTGGCCGGTGAGGAAGCCGCGTCCGAGCGGGCTGTAGGCCACGAAGCCGATGCCGAGCTCCCGGCAGGCGCCGAGGATCGCGTCCTCGGGATCGCGGCTCCACAGCGAGTACTCGGTCTGCAGCGCGGCGATCGGGTGGACCGCGCA
>DATKAO010000102.1 GCA_035498015.1 Myxococcota bacterium | reverse complement strand
GTCGAGCGCTCGCGCTTCGAGGTCACTCACTCGCGCGACGGGCGCGAGCTGCTGCGCGGGCTGGTGCTGAACGACGCGGTGATCACCAAGGGCTCGGCGCTCGCGCGCCTGATCGAGCTCGAGGCGCTGGTCGACCACAAGGTGATCGCCACCTACCGCTCCGACGGCCTGATCGTCGCGACCCCGACCGGCTCCACGGCCTACAACCTGTCGGCCGGCGGCCCGATCCTCGACACCGACGTGCGCGTGGCGATCCTGACGCCGATCTGCCCCCACATGCTGACGCTGCGGCCGCTGGTGCTGCCCGACGACCGCGAAGTCGTCGTGCGCCTGCGCTCGCCCGAAGACGCGACGCTCACGCTCGACGGCCAGGTCGGCGCCGCCGTGCGCACCGGTGACTCGGTGCGCGTGGTGAAGGCCAGCGAGCCCGCGCGCTTCGTGACCACGCCCAGCCGCGACCACTTCGAGACCCTGCGCACCAAGCTCGGCTGGGGCACGCGTTGATCGCGACGCTCCGGGTGCGGAACCTGGTCACGATCGAAGAGCTCGAGCTCGAGCTGGGTCCGGGACTCACGGTTGTGACGGGCGAGACGGGCGCCGGGAAGTCACTCCTCTTGGGCGCGATCGCCATGCTCTCGGGCCAGCGCGTGGGCTCCGAGGTCGTGCGCGCGGGCGCGAAGGAGGCGCAGGTCGAGGCGATCCTGCGCGCGCCGCAGCTCCTGGCGCGCGCGCGCGCGCTCGGCGTGGCCGACGACGAGGCCGACGAGCTCCTGGTGTCGCGCACGGTGTCGCGGGAGGGCCGCGGGCGGGTGTCGCTGAACGGCCGGCTGGCGACCGTGGCGGTGCTGGCCGAGCTCATGGCCGACGCGCTCGAGATCACGAGCCAGGGCGAGCACCAACGGCTGCTGCGCGCCGAGGCGCAGGCCGAGCTGCTCGACGCCTTCGCGGCGCTCGAGCCGGCCGCGGGCGAGGTCGCCGGGCTGCACGGCCGCTGGCGCGAGCTGGCGCTCGCGATCCAGGCGCGGCGGCGAGACCGCGAGGCGCTGGCGCGCCGCGAGGACCAGCTGCGCTTCGAGCTGGAGCAGATCGACCGCGTGAAGCCGCGCACCGGCGAGCTCGACGAGCTCGGGCTCGAGCTGCGCCGGCTGGGCCACGCCGACCGGCTCGCGCAGTCGGCGGCGCGAGCGCTCGAGTCACTCGACGGCGAGGGCGGCCTGCGCGAGCGGCTGGCCGCCGCCCGCAACGCGCTGCGCGGCGTGCTCGACCTCGACCCCGCGCTGCGCGAGCCGGACGAGGCGCTCGCGCGCGCCCGGCTCGAGCTCGACGAAGCCGCGCTCCTTCTGGAGCGCTATGCCCAGAACATCGAGGCCGACCCGGACAAGCTCGCGCGCGTGGAGGAGCGGCTCGGCGAGCTGCGCCGGCTGCAGACGCGCTACGGCAACTCGATCGAGGAGATCCTGGCGCACCGCGCGCGCGCCGCGCAGGAGCTCGACGGGCTCGCGGGCGGCGAGCAGCGCACGGCGGAGCTCGAGCGAGAGCTGGCCGAGATTGCCGAGTCACTCGACGCGAAGTCGCGCGCGCTCTCGCGCGCGCGCCACAGCGCCGCGGCCGAGCTCGAGCGCGCGGTCGGGGCCGAGCTCGCCGCGCTCGAGCTCAAGCACGCGCGCTTCGCGGTGGCGCTCGAGCCGCTGGAAGCGAAGTCGGCCGAAGGACTCACTCCGCCCTCGGGCCCCTCGGGCCGCGAGCGCGCCTCCTTCCGCCTGGCCGCGAACCCGGGCGAGGAGGGCGGAAAGCTCAAGGATGCGGCCTCCGGCGGCGAGCTGGCGCGGCTGCTCCTGGCGCTGCGCAACGCGCTGCGCGACGCCGACCACGGGCACGTGCTGTTGTTCGACGAGATCGACGCGGGGCTGGGCGGCCAGACCGCCCGGCGCGTGGGCGAGCGGCTGCGCTCTCTGGCCGGCAAGAATCAAGTGATCTGCATCACGCATCTTCCGCAGCTCGCCGCACTTGGTGACTTGCATCACTCTGTGGTGAAAGACGTGCGCAAGAACCGCACGGCGACGCGCATCTCCCGCCTGGAAGGCGAGGAACGCGTCGACGAAATCGCGCGCATGAGCGGGGGGCAACTCACCGACGCCGCACGCGCGCACGCGCGTGAGCTCCTGTCACTCACCGGCCGCTCGCGTCGCGCCGGGAGGTGAGGCGGTTCGTCAAGTTCTGAACGCCCCCGCCGATGCCATCCGGTGGAAGGCGTACGCCGTTCTGCGCGTGCGCAGGAAGACGAGATGGCAGCGGATTCACGCGGTTCGATCGAGTCCACGGTGCCCCCCGCGGCGCAGCGCGCGGCGGTCCGCATCGAGAGCGGCTTCTACGAAGGGCTCGAGTGGGAGCTCGACCGGCCCAGCACGGTGATCGGCCGGGGCCGCAACGCGGACCTGGTGCTGAACGAGGCCACGATTTCGCGCGCGCACGCGCTGTTCGGCTACGAGGGCCTGCGCGCGTTCGTGCAGGACCTGGGCAGCACGAACGGCACGCTGGTCAACGGCGTGCGCGAGCACCGCAAGGTGCTCAACCCGGGAGACGAGCTCCGGATGGGGAAGCTCCAGCTGCGGATCCGCACCGATGGTGCGTCCGCCAAGGGAGGCGCCGCGCGTGGCTAACGCACCCGAGCGCGGACCCGAAGACACGCTCACGCTGATGATCGTGCCCGGCCAATCGGGCTCGATCCGCCGCTTCCACGTGCCCAAGCTGTGGCTGCGCCGCGCGACACTCGGTGGTGTCGCCTTCGCCGTCGCGCTGCTGGCGCTGTCGATCGACTACATCCGCGTGCGCTCCAATCTCTATGAGCTCGACCGGCTGCGCACCGAGACGGCCGAGCAGCGCGAGCAGATCCAGGGCTACGCGCAGAAGATGGAAGCGCTGTCGGCGAAGCTCACGCGCATCGACGGCTTCGAGCGCAAGCTCCGCATCATCACCAACCTCGACCCGGCGGACCCGCTGCCGCTGCCCGGCATCGGCGGCACCGACGGCGAGATGCTCTCGGCCGACGACGTGTCGTGGATGACCCGGCAGAAGCGCCACGAGGTCATGAAGGAAGGCCTCGAGACACTCGGCGGCGCGATGGACGCACAAGACACGAGCCTGCAGGGCCTGATCCACCACCTGGAGGACCAGAGCGCGCGCCTGGTGCACACGCCGTCGATCACGCCGACTCACGGCTGGATCACGTCGACCTTCGGCTACCGCATGTCGCCCTACACCGGCGAGCGCGAGTTCCACAAGGGCCTCGACATCGCCGGCCGCATGGGCACCCCGATCTTCGCGGCCGCGGACGGCGAGGTCGAGTACGCGACGCAGAAGAAGTCGCTCGGCTATGGAGTGAAGATCCGCCACGGCTACGGCATCGAGACCGTCTACGGCCACATGCAGCAGATCCTGGTCAAGGCGGGCGAGACCGTGAAGCGCGGCCAGGAGATCGGCCTGATGGGCTCCACCGGCCGCAGCACCGGCCCGCACTGCCACTACGCCGTGGTGGTCAACGGCAAGGCCGTCGACCCCAGAAACTATATTCTGGACTGATCGCGGCCTGATCTCGTAGGCCGAATCCCTGCTCGTTATACTCCCGTGCCTTCGACGGGAGACCCGCGATTCGCGCGTTCGCCACGAGAATCTTCGGCTCGGCCAATGAGCGACTCCTGCGCTCGCTGCGGCCCGCCGTCGCCAGGATCAACGAGCTCGAGGCGACTTACGCGCCGCTCTCGGCCGACGAGCTGCGCTCGCGCGTGGCGGGGCTGCGCGAGCGCGTGGACAAGGGCGAAACGCTCGACGCCGTGCTGCCCGAGGCCTTCGCCCTGGTGCGCGAGGGCGCGAAGCGCACGCTCGGCCAGCGCCATTACGACGTGCAGCTGCTCGGCGGCATGGTGCTGCACCAGGGCAAGATCGCGGAGATGAAGACCGGCGAGGGCAAGACGCTGGTCGCCACGCTGCCCTCGTTCCTGAACGCGCTCTCGGGCAAGGGCGTGCACGTGGTCACCGTGAACGACTATCTCGCGCGCCGTGACTCCGAGTGGATGGGCGCGGTGCACCGCTCGCTCGGTCTGTCGATCGGCTGCATCGTGCACGGCTTGTCGGACACCGAGCGCCGCAGCGCCTACGCGGCCGACATCACCTACGGCCAGAACAACGAGTTCGGCTTCGACTACCTGCGCGACAACATGAAGCCGGCGATCGAGATGTTCACGCAGCGCGGTCACAACTACGCCATCGTGGACGAAGTCGACTCGATCCTGATCGACGAGGCGCGCACACCGCTCATCATCTCGGGTCCGGTCGACGACGATCCCGAGAAGTTCCGGCGCGTGGACCGGATCATCCCGCGCCTGATCCAGGACCCGGGCAACTACACGCTCGACGAGAAGGCCAAGTCGATCCAGCTCACGGAGGAGGGCATCGTCGCGGCCGAGAAGCTGCTCGGCGTCGACAACCTCTACGCGCCGAACCACATGGAGACGCTCCACGTGGTGCAGAACGCGCTGCGCGCGCACGTGATCTACAAGCTCGACGTCGACTACGTGGTGAAGGACGGCCAGATCGTCATCGTCGACGAGTTCACCGGCCGGCTCATGGAAGGGCGCCGCTGGAGCGACGGGCTGCACCAGTCGGTCGAGGCCAAGGAGCACGTCCAGGTCCAGAACGAGTCACAGACCTACGCCACGATCACCTTCCAGAACTACTTCCGCATGTACTCCAAGCTCGCCGGCATGACGGGCACGGCGGACACGGAAGCCCAGGAGTTCGCGTCGATCTACAAGCTCGACGTGGTGGTCGTGCCGACTCACCGGCCCATGGTGCGCAAGGACCACGAAGACGTGGTCTATCGCACCAAGGGCGAGAAGTGGAAGGCGGTCGTCGACGAGATCGAGGACTGTCACAAGCGCGGCCAGCCGGTGCTGGTGGGCACGATCGCGATCGAGACCAGCGAGATGCTCTCGGCGCGGCTCAAGAACCGCGGCGTGCGCCACAACGTGCTGAACGCCAAGCAGCACCAGCGCGAGGCCGAGATCGTGGCGCAGGCCGGCCGGCTGGGCGCGGTCACGATCTCCACCAACATGGCGGGCCGCGGCACCGACATCGTGCTGGGCGGCAACCCCGGCATGACCTTGAAGTCGCGCGGGCTCGACCCGGAAGCCCCCGAGAACAAGGAAGAGCTCGAGAAGCTCACGGCGAACTGCGCCGAGGAGCGCGAGCGCGTCGTGGCGGCGGGCGGGCTGCACGTGCTCGGCACCGAGAGACACGAGTCACGTCGCATCGACAACCAGCTGCGCGGCCGCTCGGGCCGGCAGGGCGACCCGGGATCGTCGCGCTTCTACCTGTCGCTCGAAGACGACCTGCTGCGCATCTTCGGCTCCGACCGCATCTCGGGTCTGATGAAGCGCCTGGGCATGCAGGAGGGCGAGGCGATCGAGGCGCGCATGCTGTCGGGCGCGATCGAGCGGGCGCAGCGGAAGGTCGAGGTGCGCAACTTCGACATCCGCAAGCACCTGCTCGAGTACGACGACGTGATGAACAAGCAGCGCACCAGCATCTACGCCTGGCGCACCAACGTGCTCGCGAGCGACGACATGCGCGCGGAGTACGAGGGCCTGGCGCACGAGCTCGCGGGCGAGATCGTCGCGGTCACCTTCCCCGCCAAGGCCGAGCCCGACGTCGAGAGCTACGTGCGCGAGGTGCAGGCGCAGTTCGGGATCGCGATCGATCCCGAGTCACCCGAGATCCAGGGCCACGATCCGGATCGCGAAGCCATCCTCGAGGCGCTGCTCGACCGGGTCGACGCGAAGCTCGAGGAGAAGCTCGAGATGTTCGCCGACATCGGGCGCAAGTACGCCGACTTCAATCCGCCCAGCTTCCAGGGCATCGCGCGCGGCATCCTGCTCCAGACACTCGACCAGCTCTGGAAGGACCACCTGCTCACGATGGACCACCTGAAGGAGGGCGTCGGGCTGCAGGGCTACGCGGGCAAGGACCCCAAGCGCGTGTACCAGACCGAGGGCTTCGAGCTGTTCCGCGAGATGTTCGGGCGCATCCGCTCGCGCGCGGTCGAGCAGCTGTTCCGCGTGATGATCGAGCTGCCTTCGCCGGAACGCGTGGCCGAGCTGCGCGCGGCCGAGGAAGCGCGGCGCACCGCGCAGCAGCAGCGCCGGCTGCAGGAGCAGCACGGCGGCTCGCCGGCCGACGCGCCGGTGACTCCGCAGACGGTCGTGCGCGAAGGGCCGAAGGTCGGGCGCAACGATCCCTGCCCGTGCGGCTCGGGCAAGAAATACAAGAAGTGTCACGGCGCCGGGGCGTAGCGTGGCGGTCGAAGTTCGCGGATTTCGCGCCGCCGGCATCGCCTGCGGCATCAAGCCGAGCGGCAAGCCCGATCTCGCGCTCGTAGTCTCGGACCGGCCTGCGGCCGCTGCGGCGGTGTTCACCACCAGCCGCTTTCCCGGCGCGCCGGTGGTCGTCTCGCGCGCGCACCTGCGCGGCGGGCGCGCGCGCGGCGTGGTGGTGAACAGCGGCATCTCGAACGTGGCCAACGGCGCGCGCGGGCTGCGCGACGCGCGCGAGATGTGTGCGCTGCTCGCCGGCGCGATCGGCGCGCGCGCGAGAGAGATCCAGGTCGCGTCGACCGGCGTGATCGGCCGGCCCTTGCCCATGGAGCGCTTGCGCGCGGGCATCCCGCGCGCGGTCGAGTCACTCTCGGCGCGCGGCTTCGAGCGCGCCGCCGAGGCCGTGCTCACCACCGACACCCACGCCAAGCTCGTGCACCGGCGCGGCCGCGGCTTCGCGCTGGCCGGCTTCGCCAAGGGCGCGGGCATGATCATGCCGCGCATGGCCACCATGCTCGCCTATCTCGTGACCGACCTGGCGATCGAGCCGGCGCTGCTGCGCCGCGCCCTGCGCGCCGCCGCGGACGCGAGCTTCAACTCGCTCACGATCGACGGCGAGACCAGCACCAGCGACACCGTGCTGGTGCTGGCGAACGGCGCCGCGGGCAATACACCGATCGGTGTCGGGTCGGCGCGCGCGCGCGAGGTCGAACGGCTGCTGCTCGACGCCAGCGCCGAGCTGTGCGAGAAGCTGGCGCGCGACGGCGAGGGAGTCACCAAGCTCGCCACCGTGGCCGTGGCCGGGGCGCGCAACGACCGCGACGCCGACCGCGTGGCGCGCTCGGTCGCGAACTCGGCCTTGGTGAAGACGGCGCTGTTCGGCGGCGACCCCAACTGGGGCCGCGTGGTGCAGGCCGTGGGCGCGGCCGGCGTGTCGCTCGCGCCCGGCCGGGTGAGCGTGCGCATCGGCGGCGCGGAGCTCTTGCGCGGCGGCGAGCCGGCGGGCGGCAAGGCTGCGCTGCGCCGCGCCGAGCGCGCGATGAAGCAGAAGCAGGTCGCGATCGAGATCTCGCTCGGCAAGGGCCGCGGGCGCGCGCGCATCCTCACGACGGACCTCTCCTACGAGTACGTGCGCGTCAACGCCGAGTACACCACGTAGTGTCGGCCGGATTCCGCCACGTGGTCCTGTTCCGCTGGAAGCCCGGCACGAGTGACTCGCAGCTCGCCGCGCTCGAGCAGGGCCTGCGCGCGCTGCCCGCGGCCGTACCCGAGATTCGCGCCTACCGCTTCGGGCGCGACGAGCGCCTGGTCGCGGGCAACTGGGACTTCGCGATCGTCGCCGACTTCGCCGACCGCGAGGCCTGGCGCCGCTACGCCGAGCACCCCGCGCACCTGGCGCTGATCGCCGAGCGGGTCCGGCCGATCAGCGCCGAACGCGCCGCGCTGCAGCTGCGCGTGGAGCTCGACTGACGTGATCGAGGTCGTGCTGGTGCGCCACGCGCAGCCCGACTGGGAGCCCGGCGGCCGCGCCGTCGACCACCCCGAGCTCTCCGCCCACGGCCGGCTGCAGGCCGAGGCGCTGGCCGAGGCGCTGGCCGGCGAGCACTTCGACCATGCCTATACCAGCACGCTCGAGCGCGCGATCGAGACCGCCGAGTTCGTGACTCGCCGCACCGGCCTGCGCTTCGAGCAGTGCAGCTGGCTCGACGAGCTGCGCCTGCCCACGCTCGAAGGTCAGACCGCCCAGCAGGTCGAGCGCTTCTTCGCCGACGCACGCGCGCGCGACCTCGAGAAGTGGTGGGACGGCATGGCCGGCGGCGAGTCGTTCCGGCACCTGTACGAACGCGTGGTCACGGGCATCGAATCACTGCTCGAGGGCACGCATGGCATGCGCACGCACGACAACTCTGGCTACCGGCTGTGGCGACCGCCCGAAGCCCAGAAGCGCATCCTGATCGTGGCGCATGAGGGCTCCAACGCCGTGATCCTGTCGCGCCTGCTCGACGTCGAGCCCGTGCCCTGGGCGTTCGTGCGCTTCTCGAGCTACTGGGCGGCGATCTCGCGCCTGACGACCGTGCCCGTGGCCGACGCCTGGGCGTTCGTCCTGCGCGGCTTCAACCTGCACGAGCACCTGCTGCCGCTGGGCCTGCCGCCAGGCGGGCGAAGAGGCTGATTTTCCTGAAATTCCGGGGCGTTGTGCTTGAGCGCCTGCCGCTTCTCTGCTATACGAGCGGCCAACGTCACACGCCCCGATTCCGCTTCGGGTCGCACGGCCTTCCGGGCGCTGAGCGGCGGCAACGAGCCGAGGGGCGGCGGTAAAACCCGAATCGGAGAATCTCGCCAACATGACCACGCCCGCAGTCTCGATGAGAGACCTGCTCGAGGCCGGAGTTCACTTCGGCCATCAGACCCGCCGCTGGCACCCGTCGATGAAGCCCTTCATCTACGGCGAGCGCAACGGCGTCCACATCATCAACCTGCAGCTCACGCTGCCGCGCTTCCGCGAAGCGCTCGACTTCATCCGCGAGACCACCGCCGAAGGCGGCTCGGTCCTGTTCGTCGCCACCAAGCGGCAGGCGCAGGACATCATCGCGGAGCAAGCGCGGGCCTGCGGCCAGCCCTTCGTCCACCGGCGCTGGCTGGGCGGCATGCTCACGAACTTCCGCACGATCCGGCGCGGCATCGAGCGCTACAAGGAGCTGAACGAGCTGCTCGGCAGCGAGGAGAGCTCCTCGCAGCTCTCGAAGAAGGAGCGCTCGCGCCTGGTGCGCGAGCAGCTGAAGCTGCACAAGGCCTTCGAGGGCTTGATCGACATGGAGCGCCCGCCCGACGCGCTGTTCGTGATCGACGTGCGCCGTGAAGAGATCGCGATCGACGAGGCGCACCGGCTCGGCATTCCAGTGATCGCGGTCGTCGACTCGAACTGTGACCCGCAGGGGATCGAGCTGTCGATCCCGGGCAACGACGACGCGCTGCGCGCGATCCGCCTCTACTGCGAGAAGGTCGCCGAGGCCTGCCGCGAGGGGAAGGAGCTGTTCAACTCGCGCATCGTGGATGCCGGTCAGGCCGAGGCGGGCGACGGCGAGGAGGCCGCGCCCAAGCACGGCAAGCGCGTGGTCGAGATCACGCAGCCGGCGCGGCGGCCGGCGCGCATGGAGCGCATGGCCGAGGAGCGGCGCCGCGAGGAGCTCGAGGAGGCCGCCGACTTCGCGCTCGGTCTCACCGACTCACCGGTGGTGAAGGACGCGGAGGCGGAGACGCCGGCCGCCGAGACGCCGGCGCCGGAGGCGCCGGCTGCCGAAGCGCCGGCCAAGTAACTCGAGAGCATCCAAGTCACACACGGCACGAAGCAGAAGGAACGGGGGAGCGAGTTGGCCGAGATCTCGGCAGCACAAGTGAGGGAGCTCCGCGAGCAGACCGGCGCGGGCATGATGGACTGCAAGAAGGCGCTCGAAGAGGCCCATGGCGACTTCGAGCGCGCGGTCGAGATCCTGCGCGAGAAGGGCGTCGCCAAGGCCTCCAAGCGCGTGGGGCGCGCAGGCTCCGAGGGCCGCGTGATCGCCGCGGTGTCGGCCGACGGTCACACCGGCGCCCTGGTCGAGCTCAACTGCGAGACCGACTTCGTCGCCAAGACCGACGACTTCAACCACGTGGGCAACGAGCTGGCCAAGGCCGCCTTCACGCACAAGCCGCGCAGCGTCGACGAGCTGCTCGACCTGTCGGTGAACGGCCAGAAGCTGCGCGACAAGGTCACCGGCGCGGTCGCGAAGCTCGGCGAGGACCTGGCCGTGCGGCGGGTGACTCGGCTCGAGGCGCCCGCCCAGGGCTTCGTGACGAGCTACATTCACGCCGGCGGCAAGATCGGCACGCTGGTGGCGATCGAGAGCCCGACCCCGGCCAAGCCCGAGGTGCGCGCGCTGGCCCACAACGTGAGCATGCACGTCGCGGCCACCAGCCCGGCGGGCCTGTCGCGCGAGGATCTGCCCAAGGCCGCCGTGGACGCGGAGCGGCGGGTGCTCGCGGCGCAGGCGGCGAACGAGGGCAAGCCGCCGGCGATCGTGGAGAAGATGATCGAGGGGCGCCTCACGAAGTTCTTCAAGGAGGTCGTCCTCCTCGAACAGGGCCTCGTGATGGATCCCGACAAGACCGTGGGCAAAGCGGCGCAAGAAGCCGGTGCAAAGGTCGTCGGCTTCCGCCGCTTCCAGCTCGGAGAAGCCGCGGAGGAATGAAACCCGCCTACAAGCGCATCCTGCTCAAGATCTCGGGGCAGAGCCTCGCGGGCGAGCGCGGCTTCGGGATCGACTCCAAGACCATCCAGGCGACCGCGCGCGAGATCGTGGAGCTCGCGAACCACGGGGTCGAGCTGGGCGTGGTGTGCGGTGGCGGCAACATCATCCGCGGCATCACCGCGTCGGCCGAGGGCATCAACCGCACCGCCGCCGACTACATGGGCATGCTGGGCGGCGTGATCAACGCGCTCGCGCTCCAGGACGCGCTCGAGAAGTGCGGGGCCGAGACGCGGCTGTTGTCGGCGATCGAGATCAAGCAGGTCGCCGAGCCGCACATCCGGCGCCGCGCCGTGAGACACCTCGAGAAGGGGCGGCTCGTGATCTTCGCGGCCGGCACCGGAAACCCCTTCTTCACCACGGACACCGGCGCGGCGTTGCGCGCCATGGAGATCGGCGCCGAGATACTCCTGAAGGGCACCCGGGTCGATGGCGTCTACGACTCCGATCCCGAGAAGTTCCCGGAGGCCCATCTCTTCGACCGAGTCACCTACCGCGAGTTTCTGCACCAGAACCTCGGCGTGATGGATGCGACCGCGATCTCGTTGTGTCAGGACAACAAGCTGCCGATCGTGGTCTTCAACATGAGCGTGCCCGGCAACATGCTGAAGGTGGCCTGTGGGGAGGCGATCGGCACGCTCGTGAGTGCGTAGGAGGGTCGCAGATGCCCGATGACAACAGCGAGATGATCCTCGGCGAGGCCAAGGACGGCATGCAGAAGAGCCTGGCCGGCTTCCAGCACGACCTGGCCAAGGTGCGCACGGGGCGCGCCAATCCCGCGCTGCTCGAAGGTCTCCAGGTCGACTACTACGGCACGCCCACGCCGATCAAGAAGCTCGCCCAGCTCAACGCCCCCGAGGCGCGCCTGATCACGATCCAGCCCTTCGACCGCAGCGCGATCTCCGAGATCGAGAAGGCCATCCACAAGGCCAACCTCGGCTTCTCGCCCGTGAGTGACGGCAAGATCGTGCGCGTGCCGATCCCGGAGCTCACCGAGGAGCGGCGCAAAGACCTGGTGAAGCAGGTCAAGAAGCTGGGCGAAGACCACAAGGTCGGCGTGCGCAACGCGCGCCGCGACGCGATCGCCATGGTGAAGGAGTTCCAGAAGGACGGCGACCTGGCCGAGGACGACGCGCACCATCTCACCGACAAGGTCCAGAAGCTGACCGACGACTACATCGCGCAGATCGACAAGGCGGTGGAGGCGAAGGAAGCCGAGCTGTTGAAGGTCTAGAGTCACTCGTGACCAAGCTCGACCCGCGCAAGATCCCGCGCCACGTGGCGGTCATCCCCGACGGCAACGGCCGCTGGGCCGAGGCGCGCGGGCTGCCGCGCGTGGCGGGCTACCGCAACGGCGCGGAGATCGTGCGCGAGGTGGTGCGCGGCGCGCACGAGCTCGGCATCCAGTGGCTGACCTTCTACGCGTTCTCGACCGAGAACTGGAAGCGGCCGACCGAAGAGGTCGACGCGATCATGGCGTATCTCGAGGAGTTCATCGTGCGCGACGCCGACGAGCTCGTGCGCAACGGGATCCGCGTGGACGCGATCGGCCGGCTGTCGACGCTCTCGCCCAGCATCCAGTCACTCCTGCGCGACCTGATGGCGCGCACCGAGTCGAACGACGAGATGCGGCTCACCTTCGCGCTCTCCTACGGCGGGCGCGCCGAGATCGTCGACGCCGTGCGCTCGATCGCGCGCGCGGTCGAGGCCGGCGTGCTCGAGCCCGAGGCGGTCGACGAGAAGTGCGTCGAGGCCAACCTGTACTGCAAGGACATGCCGGACCCGGACCTCTTGATCCGCACCGGCGGCGAGCACCGGATCTCGAACTTCCTTTTGTGGAAGCTCGCCTACACGGAGCTCTTCACCAGCGACGTGCTCTGGCCCGACTTCAACAAGTCGAAGCTGGTCGACGCGCTGTGTGCGTTCCAGCAGCGCGAGCGCCGCTTCGGCCGGACGAAGGCGCAGAAGCCGGACGCGGAGTCGTGAAGCGGCTCGCGGTCCTGGGCTCGACCGGATCGATCGGCACCCAGACACTCGACGTCGTGGCCCGCTTCCCCGAGCAGCTGCGAGTCACTGCGCTCTCGGCCGGGCGCTCGATCGACCTCCTGGTCACGCAGTGCAAGCAGTTCCACCCGCAGCTCGTGTCGGTGGCGCGCGCCGAGGACGTGCCGCGCGTGCGCGAGGCGGTGGGTGACCCGAAGCTGCGCATCGTGTCCGGCAACGCCGGCCTGATCGAGGTCGCCACGCACGACGCCGAT
>DATKAO010000101.1 GCA_035498015.1 Myxococcota bacterium | reverse complement strand
TCGTGCGCGACCTCACGATGGCCTTCGGCAGCTTCGTCGTGATGCACGACCTCAACTTCACCGTGCGGCGAGGTGACGTCTTCGTGATCATGGGCGGCAGTGGCTGCGGCAAGAGCACGCTGCTCAACCACTTGATCGGGCTGCTCGAGCCGGCACGGGGCGAGATCCTGTATCAGGGGCAGAGCTTCACGGCGGCGACACCGCCGGAGCGCGACGCTCTGCTGCGGCGCATCGGAGTTCTCTTCCAGAGCGGCGCGCTCTGGAGCTCGATGACGCTCGCCGAGAACATCGCGCTGCCGCTGCAGCAGTACACCGATCTCGGGCCTGCGGAGATCCGCAAGGTGGCTTCGCTCAAGCTCGCGCTCGTCGGGCTCAAGGGCTTCGAGGACTACTACCCGAACGAGATCAGCGGAGGCATGCAGAAGCGCGCAGGCCTGGCCCGCGCGATGGCCCTCGACCCCGAGTACCTCTTCTTCGACGAGCCTTCCGCCGGCCTCGACCCGATCAGCTCGCACCTCCTCGACGAGCTGATCCTCGAGCTCCGTGACAGCCTGGGCGCAACCGTGGTCGTCGTGACTCACGAGCTGGCCAGCATCTTCGCCATTGCCTCGAACAGCATCTTCCTCGACGTCGAGAAGCGAACGATCACCGCTGCGGGCGACCCGAAGGCGCTGCGCGACCACGGCAACGACGCCGTTCGCACCTTCCTCTCGCGCGGCGCCACACACCCCGCTGGAGCAAACGTATGAGCAAGCGAGTCAGTCCCACCCTGATCGGTGCCTTCGTCGTCGGCGCCGTCGTGCTCGCCACCGTCGCGGTGGGAGTCCTGGGCTCGGGGCGGTTCTTCCGGAACGTGTACCCGGCCGTCTTGTTCTTCGAGGGTGACGTCAATGGACTTCGCGTCGGCGCCCCGGTGAAGTTCAAGGGTATCCAGCTGGGCGAGGTGACGAGCATCCTGCTGAAGCTCGGAAGCGACACAGGGCTCGACAGCAAGGCGCCTCTTCTGATTCCGGTGGTCATCGGGCTCGACCAGGCCAACATCGTCGCCGGAGGCAGCACCGTGCGACCCGATCGGGAGACGATCGCGGACTTGGTCAAGCGCGGCATGCGGGGACAGCTCAGGACGGAGAGCTTCGTGACTGGAGTGCTTTACGTGGAGCTGCAGATGCAGCCGGAGGCGCCAGCCGAGTTCCGTGCCGGGCCGGACGTCCCGTACCCGGAGATTCCGACGATTCCCACGGCGCTCGAAGAGGTCCAGGCCAAGGCGGGCGCCTTCATGGCGAAGCTCGACAGCCTCGACATCGATGGGTTGGTCAACTCGTTCAAGGGGGCGGCTGAGAGCTTCAACCGGCTGGCGAGCTCGCCGGGCCTGCAGGCGACCCTGGACGGGCTTCCCGCTACCGTCAAAAAAGTCGACGACGCCGCGGACCAGCTCCACCGCACACTCGTGAGCGTCGAGGGCGTCTCCGACGGGCTGCAGTCCGACACGGTCCCGCGCGCCAACGAGGCGCTGGTCGCTGCGCGCGACACGCTGCAGAGCGTCCAGGCGCTCGTGAAGCCGGGCTCGCCGCTCGTCTACGAGCTCGGCCGAACGCTCGATCAGCTCGCTCAGGCGGCGGCGTCAGTGAATCGTCTGGCGGCGGAGCTGGAGCGCAATCCCGCGATGCTCGTGCGCGGCAAGGCCGTCAAGGAGGGGGAGCCATGAGGCGCAGTGGCATCGCGGCTGTCACTGTGATTGCATGGCTTGCGAGCGGCTGCTCGGTCCTCGCACCGCAACCCGATGTCTCTCGGTACTTCGTGCTCACGCCCGTCGTCGAGACAACCGCCGTCGGAGCAGGTCCTGCCACGGACGGAACCCGGTCGACGCTCGCCGTCGGTCCCGTCGTCCTGCCCGCGTACCTGGACCGATTGCAGATCGTCCGTCGGAGTGGCGAGAACCAGCTCGTCCTCTCGTCGACCGGAGTATGGGGCGAGCCGCTCGAACGGAACGTGCAGGGCGTGGTGTCGGCGAATCTCGCCCGGCTCCTCGCAGGCGCCGAGATCGTTCCATACCCCTCGTTCACGGCGACCGGCATCGACCAGCAGGTCTCCATCGCCATCCTCCGCTTCGACGCAGACGAGCACGACAGAGTATCTCTGGACGCTCGCTGGACGATCCAGCGCCCCGCAGACAAGGGGCCGGTGGATGCGCGCGAGTCCCACATCGTGCTGCAAGCAGCGGATGGCTCCACCGCAGCCATGGTCGCGGCGATGAGTCAGGCCATCGGCGCGCTCAGCCAGGAGATCGCCGGCAAGCTTCGTTGATGGCAACCCGACTGAGTTTCAAAAGCTACGATGCGTAAGTCGCCGGATCCAGGGCGAACGCGAGGCCCTCCATCGGCTCGCCCGCCGCCCGCTTCGCGGCGTTCTTCCGCGCCACCTCGCGGTACAGCCGCAGCGCCGCGCGCTCGTCGAGCTGCGCCGTGTCTCGCCCCAGGTGCTCGCGCAGGAGCTCGCAGCGCAGCGCGCGCACCGTGGGCGTGTGCCAGAACGAGGCGTTGAGCTCGGTGTCTCCGAAGAACGAGCGGTTGCCGATGTTGGCCGAGCCGATCGTGCACCAGGCGTCGTCGACCAGCGCGATCTTCGCGTGCACGTACACGTTCTGGTACTCGCCGCGGCCCAGGCAGGACGCGATGCCCGCCAGCGCGAAGTGGTCGAAGCGGCCCAGGGCGGCGAGTGACTCGAAGAACGCCGCGTTCTCGGGGTCGGCGCGCCCGGCCGCCATCTCGTCGTTGGGGTCCGCGGGCACGAGCACCACCACCTCGACCCCGCGTCCCAGCGCGTCGCGCAGCGCGTCGACGATCTGCGGCGCGCCGATCGCCTGGTCCTCGATGTAGATCGCGCGCCGCGCGCGGTCGATCACGCGCAGATACTGGTCGAGGATCGAGTGCTCGCCGCCGCCGATCGCGAACGGCGTGTGGTCGACCGCGGGCGTGCCGTCGAAGTAGCGCTCGCGCCGCACCGTGCGCTGGATCTGCACCGGCACGGCGCCGGCGGTGCGAGACAGGACGCGCGGGAACTCGAGCAGGCTCTGGCTCGAGGCGTCGGGCCACAGGCCGTCGCCGAGCTCGCGGTCGCTCGCCTCGTTCCAGCGCTGCACGAAGTTGTGGTGCACGTCGCTCGCGGACGGACCGCGCACCTCGACGTACACGTCGTGCGTGCTGCCGCCCGCGCGCGGCGCGTGGCCGGGGGCGACGACGGACGAGTTGTGCAGGTTGATCCCGCCCACGAACGCGATCTCACTCGCCTGACCGGCGTCGACGAGCCAGCTCTTCTGGTGCTGGCAGTAGCGCCCGTGCGCGCGGTCCCAGCGCGCCAGGAAGCGCGAGCCGCGCCGGCGCAGGAACTCGCGGTCGGCCTCGGTGCCGGCGAAGTGCGAGCCGGGCGAGATCTGCTCGAGCTGCGGGTGACGCCAGAACAGCGCGCGCACGTCCAGTCCGCGCGCCTGCGCGCGGTCGAGCACGTCGAACAGGCTCCCGTGCCCGTCGGGCATGGCGAACTCCATGCGGTGGAACGCGACCGTGACCCACACGCTCTTGCGCGCGTTCTCGATCGCTTCGCAGATGCGCGCGAACGCCGGCCCGCCGTCGACCAGGGGCCGCACGGCGTTGCCGCCGCGGATCGGGTAGGAGCCCGAGCTCACGAAAGGCAGGTAGTCGCCGTGGCGCTCCATGGTCCCCTCCGAGTGAGTCGGCGCAGGGTATCACGCCGGCCCGGGCGCACCATCAGTCCGCGGGGTCCGGCCGCGGATCGGGCCGCGAGTCGGGCCGCACCTCGAGCGACTTCCTGCGCTGCTCCTCGCGCTTGGCCTGCGCCTTCTCGGCCAGCTCGGTCTCGATCGCGCGCACCTCGAGCAGCTTCTTGAAGCGCGCCAGCTTCTCGGCGTCGGGCAGCGCCTTGTCGAAGGTCAGCCAGCGCGTGGTGGTGGCGAGCGTGCCGGCCTGCGAGGTCGCGGTGAAGCGCAGCTCGTTGCGGCCGGGCTGGAGCGGCGCGAAGCCGTCGAAGCTGCCGTCGGGAAACAGGCGCACGGCGCGGCCCGACTCGCCGAGCGTGGTGTTCTCGAGGCTCACCTTCGCGATGCTGGTGAGCGACAGGTAGGGCACGAACTCGACGATGTCGGCCGGTGAGTCGAGCACGGTGAGCTCGCCGCCGTTGGCGGCCACGATCTCCTGGAAGCTGTCGTGCGCGGCGGCGGCGGTCGGCCCCAGCGCGTAGGCGTAGATGCGCGCGTGCGCCTGGGCGGCGTTGCGCGCCGCGTGCACCGAGATGATCTGCGCGGCGTTGCGCGGCTCGGGCGGCGAGGTCGGCATGCCGTCCGAGAGCAGGAGTATCTCGCGCTGGCGCGGCGGCTCACCCGGCTCCTTGGGCGCCGCCTCGAGCGCGTCGATCGCGGTCTCGATCGCGCCGTACATGTTGGTGCCGTTCGGGTTGGCGCGCGGTTGGAGCCCGTCGAGCGCCGCCAGGAGCTGCTCGCGGCTCGCGCCGACCGGGGCCTCGAGCTTGGCGTTGCCGCCGAAGGTGATGATGCCCATGCGCGTGGTCTCGGGGTCGAGCCGCTCCACGAGCCGGCGCGCGGCCAGCGTCTCGGCCGAGACGATCGTGTCTCCGAAGTCCGAGGTCCACAACACGATCTCTTCCGGGGGGTCTCCCGGGTAGGTGCGGCCGATCACCCCATCGCCGTCCACGTCGACCCCGCTCGCCCGGAAGGTGCTCCCTGAACGGTCGATCACGATCACCACGTCGTGCTTGCCGCGCAGGCCCGTGCCGGCCCAGCCCCGCACCTCGACCAGGGCGATGGGCTCGTTCACCAGGTCGCCCGAGTGGGGCGCGTCGATCTCCAGGTAGACCTGCTCGGCGCGCGCGACCGGGGCTGCGAGCGCCGTACCCAGTGCGCACAGTAAGATCTGCCTGGAGAGGCGCGGCACGCGTCGGAGGATCGCCGTGAAGTTCACCTGGTTCAACCTCATGCCCTGGCCGCATCTGCCGGAAGACTTCCGCCAGACGCATCGCTCCGTGTGGGTCGACATCGACTCCCGGCTCTACGACCCCGCGGAGGGCAACCGCGTCTACCACGAATACATGGACCAGCTCGAGTATGCCGACAGTCTCGGCTTCGACGGCATCGGCGTGAACGAGCATCACCAGAATGCCTACGGTCTCATGCCCTCGCCGAACATCATCGCCGCGGGGCTCGCGCGCCGGACCTCGCGCGCCGCGATCGCGGTGATCGGCAACTCGATCGCGCTCTACAACCCGCCCATCCGTGTCGCGGAGGAGTTCGCGATGCTCGACGTGATCTCGGGCGGGCGGCTGGTCGCCGGCTTCCCGGTCGGCACGCCGATGGACACGAACTTCTGCTATGGCCAGATCCCGGCGCTGACTCGCGACAAATACTACGAGGCGCACGAGCTGATCATGCGCGCCTGGCGGGAGCCCGAGCCGTTCGCGTTCGACGGCAAGTACAACCAGCTGCGCTACGTGAACTGCTGGCCGCGCCCGATCCAGAAGCCGCACCCGCCGATCTACATCCCCGGCGGCGGCTCGATCGAGACCTGGGACTTCTGCGTCGAGCACGACTACAACTACAGCTACCTCTCCTACGGCGGCTACAAGGCGGGCAAGGCGCTGCTCGACGGCTACTGGGAGCGCGTCGCGGCCCTGGGCAAGGACGAGTCACCTTACCGTGCGTCCTTCGCACAGGTGGTGTGCGTGGCCGACACCGACGCCGACGCCGAGAAGCTCTACGCCGAGCACGTGCTGTACTTCTACAACCGCTGTCTGCACGTGTATCTCGGCTTCGCGGATCCGCCGGGCTACCGCACGGTGAAGACCATCCAGTCCGGCAAGCTCAACCAGTTCCGCGCCGAGAACCAGAGACTGTTCACGTCGCTGAGCTGGAAGGAGCTCGTCGACGGCGGCTACGTGATCGCGGGCTCGCCCGCGACCGTGCGCGAGCGCATGGAGCACATGATCAAGGACCTGCGGCTCGGCGCCGTGTTCCTGCTGTTCATGATCGGGAACATGCCCGACGACAAGGTGAGACACTCGACGAAGCTGTTCGCCGAGAAGGTCATGCCGCAGCTGCGCGACATCTGGCCGGAGTGGAAGCAGGACGACCGCTTCTGGGTCAAGCCCCTCGAGACGCGCGTGCGCCCCGAGCTGCCGAGGAACGGGCGGTGATGCAGGAGCGCAAGATCGAGACCCGGCGCGGCCTCAAGTCACGCGTGCTGGAAGGCGGGCGGGGTGCGCCGCTCGTGTACTTCCACGGCGCCGGCGGACTGTTCAAGGAGGAGCCGCTGCTCGAGCGGCTCACCGGCCACTTCCACGTGTTCGCGCCGGAGTGGCCGGGCTACGGCGTCGAGGGCGGCGAAGACAAGCTCGAGGACATGCTGGACTTCGCGCTGCACGGCTGGGACGTGGTCGATGCGCTCGGGCTCGAGCGGCCGAGCCTGCTCGGTCACTCGATGGGCGGCATGATCGCGGCCGAGATGGCCTGCATCGCGAGCCGCTCGCTGGCCAAGCTGGCGCTGGTCGCCCCCGCGGGTCTGTGGATCGACTCACTGCCGATCCCCGACCTGTTCTCCATGCTGCCGTTCGAGCTGGTGGGCGCGCTGTTCGCCGACCCCAAGAACGGTGAGCGTTTTCTCACCGGCGGCATAGACTTCACCAACCCCGACGCGCTGACCCAGTTCCTGGTCGGCAACGCGCGGCGGCTGGGCACGGCCGGGAAGATCCTGTTCCCGATCCCCAACCGGCGCGTGTCGAAGCGCCTGTACCGGCTCACCGCGCCCACGCTCCTGGTCTGGGGCACGGCCGACAAGCTGATTCCGTTCGGCTACGCCGCGCGCTGGCGCGAGCTCCTGCCGAACGCGCGGCTGGCGGCGATCGAGGGCGGGGCGCACATGGTGTGCCACGAGCAGCCGGACGCGGTCGCGGCCGAGATCGAGCGCTTCCTATCGGCGCCGTGAGCGACGTCGCCCACACGCGCAGCGGGAGAGTCGCCGGGTTGCCGGCCCGCGGGGGGCTGGTGTTCCGCGGCATTCCCTACGCGGCGCCGCCGGTCGGCAAGCTGCGCTTCCGCGAGCCCGAGCCCGTGACGCCCTGGCGCGAGACGCGCAGCGCCAGTCACTTCGGCCCCGCCGCCCCGCAGCTTGGTGCCATGAGCTGGCTGGTGCGCCGCGCCATGGGTGCGGCGGTCGGCGGCATGAGCGAGGACTGTCTCAGCCTCAACGTCTGGACCCCGGCGCTCGACGGCCGGGCGCGGCCGGTGCTGGTGTTCGTGCACGGGGGCGCGTTCGTGATGGGCTCGGGCAGCACGCCGCTCTACAACGGCGCGAGTCTGTCGCGGCGCGGCGACGTGGTGGTCGTGACCTTGAACTACCGGCTGGGGGCGCTGGGCTGGCTGTCGCTGCGCGAGGCGCTGCCCGACGCGGGCGACGCACCGGCGAACCTGGGCCTGCGCGACCAGCTCGCGGCGCTCGAGTGGGTGCGCGCGAACATCGCCGAGTTCGGCGGAGACCCGGGCTGCGTCACGGTGTTCGGTGAGTCGGCGGGCGCGATGAGCCTGGGCGCGCTCCTGGCGGCGCCGCGCGCGCGGGGTCTCTTCCGGCGCGCCATCCTGCAGAGCGGGGCGGCGCACAACGTGTCTCCCCGCGCCCAGGCGGCGCGCGTGGCCGGGGAGTTTCTCGCGCGCCTGGGCGGCGCGGGCAAGAGCTTTGCGGCGCTGTGCGAGGCGCCGGCGGCGGAGATCCTGCGCGCGCAGTCCGAGACCACGGCGGCGCTCGTGCTGCGCCTGAACGGGCTGCCGTTCCAGCCGTGTGTCGACGGCGACGTGCTGCCCGAGCCGCCGCTCGAGGCGCTCGCGCGCGGCGCCGCAGCGGGCGTGGACCTGCTCGTGGGCACGAACGCCGACGAGTGGAAGCTGTTCATGCTGGGCGACTCCGCCGCCCGGCGCATGGACGAGGCCGCGCTGCGCCGGCGCTTCACGCGCGTGCTGGGCGAAGCCGAGGCGGAGCGCGCCTGGCAGGCGTACGCGAACGAGGACCACCCCGCGGAGCGCTGGTGCGCCTTCCAGTCGGACCGCACGTTCCACGGGCCGGCGGCCCAGCTGCTCGACGCCTGCACGAGTCACTCGCGGGCGCCCTACGCCTACCGCTTCGACTGGCGGCCGCCGCTCGTGGGCGCGCGCATCGGCGCCTGCCATGGCATCGAGCTGCCGTTCGTGTTCGGCACCGTGCTCGAGACCTGGCTGCGGCCCTGGGCGGCCGCGGCGCCCGGGGCGCGCAAGCTCGCACACCGCGTGCAGGAGGCCTGGATCGCCTTCGCGAAGACGGGTCACCCGGGTCACTCGCGCCTGCCGTTCTGGCCGACCTACGACACCGAAAAGCGTCAGGCCATGCGGCTCGACCGCCGCTGCCAGACCATCGGCGACTACGGCCGCGACGCGCTGGCATTCTGGCAAGCCGCGCGCGAAGTGTAAGATTCGCGTCATGCGAGAAGAGGGGAACTCGCGGCGCGCCTTCGACGCCGCGGCGGGCATCCTGCTCGACGCGATCGACATCATCGCGCTGGTGCTCGACCCCGCCGGCCGCATCGTGCTGGCGAACCAGGCCTGCGAGAAGCTCCTGGGCATCCCCGCGGAGAAGATGCTCGGCCGCAGCCCGTTCGACCTGGGCATCGCCGCGCGCGCGCCCTGCCCGGACGACGCCAGCGGCGACGTGCAGGTGCAGACGCCGAGCGGCGAGCTGCGCATCGTGCGCTGGTCGAGCCGGGTGGTGTACGAGCCCGACGGCTCCGTGCGCTGCGTGGTGGCGACGGGCGCCGACGTGACTGCCGCCAGCGAGACCGGGCGGCAGCTGCGCGAGAGCGAGCGCCGCTTGCGCGAGCTGGCCGAGAACGTGAACGACCTGGTGGCCGAGCTCACGCTCGACGGGGTCTTCACCTACGCGAACCGGCGCTTCGAGGCCGTGCTCGGCCACCCCACGGAAGAGCTCGTGGGTCGGTCGTGTCTCGACTACATCCACCCGAGCGACGTCGACCTGGCGCGCGAGACGCTGGCCGCCTTCGACGCGCCCGGCGTCACCCGCCGCACCACCATCCGCGTGCGCCAGCGCTGCGGCACCCACCTCGCGGTCGAGTCGGTCGCGCGCACGTTCACCACGGCCAACGGCGAGCTCCGGCTGGCGGTGGTCGCGCGGGACGTCACCGAGCGCACCGCAGCCGAGACCGAGCTGCGGCGGGTGGACCGGCTCGTGACCCTGGGCACGTTCGCGGCCGGCGTCGCGCACGAGATCAACAACCCGGTGGCGGCGATCCTGCTGGCCGCCGAGGTCGCGCTCGAGCGGCCGCGCGGCAGATCCGCCGACCCGCAGGGCGCGCAGACGCTCGAGCGCATCGCCGACCACGCGCGCCGCTGCGGCGCGATCGTGCGCTCGATGCTCGACTTCGCCGCCCAGGGCCGCAGCGAGCGCCGCGTGTACGACCCGAACGACCTGGTGACCCACGCCCTCTCGCTGGTCGACGGCTACGCGCGCGAGCGCGGCGCCACGCTGTGCTTCAAGCCCGGCGCGGATCTGCCGCGCATTCGCGCGAACGCGGTCGAGATCGAGCAGGTGCTCGTGAACCTGCTGCGCAACGCGCTCGAGTCACGGCGCTCGGCGACGGTGCAAGTGCTGACCGGTGCCCAGGACGGACTGGTGCAGATCGCCGTGATCGACGACGGCGAAGGCATCCCGCTCGAGGCGCGCAAGCAGATCTTCGAGTCGTTCTACTCCACCAAGCGCGCCTCGGGCGGCATCGGCCTGGGGCTCGCGATCGTGCGCCGCATCGTGACCGACCACGGGGGCGAGATCCGCCTCGAGGACCCGCCAGCCGGGGGCACCTGCTTCACCGTCGAGCTGCCCGCGGTGCGAGCCGGCACGTGGCGAACGTCCTGATTGCGGAAGACGAAGCCGAGCTCGCACGGACCCTGGCCGAAGTGTTGCGCGCCGCCGGTCACACGGTGCGCACGGCGCCCGGCGGAAGTCAGGCGCTCGCGCTGGCCCGCCAGCTCGCTCCGGAGCTCCTGATCTCGGATCAGGACCTGAGTGACCCGCCGAACGGGCTCGCGCTGTACGAGCAGATGAGCGCGGCGCGGCCCGGGCTGCGCGTGATCCTGATGACGGGCTACGCCTCGCCCAGCCTGCGCGCCTGGGCCGAGTCCCACGCGGGTGCGGGCCTGCTCGAGAAGCCCTTCTCGCTCTCGGACTTCCGGGCCCTGGTGGCGCGGGTGTCGGGAGTCACGGGACCGGCTTGAGGTTCCAGATCGCGGTCGCGTACTCGCGCACGGCGCGGTCGCTCGAGAAGTAGCCCATGCGGGCCACGTTCAGGATCGCGCGCCGGTCCCAGCCGGCGCGATCGAGCCAGTCGCGCGAGACCCGCTCCTGACACTCGCCGTAGGAGGCGAAGTCGGCCAGCACGAGCCAGCGGTCCTCGCGCTCGAGTGACTCGAGCAGCGGCGCGTAGCGCTGCGGCTCGTCGGGCGAGAAGCGCCCGCCGCGCAGGGCGTCGAGCACGCGGGCCAGGCGCGGCGTGCGCGCGACCAGCGCGCGCGGGTCGTACGTGCCCGACGCGCGCAGCGCCGCGACCGCGGGCGCGTCCAGGCCGAAGATGTAGAGGTTCTCCTGGCCGACCGCCTCGCGCATCTCGATCGTGGCGCCGTCGAGCGTGCCGATCGTGAGCGCGCCGTTGAGCGCGAGCTTCATGTTGCCCGTGCCCGAGGCCTCCTGGCCGGCGGTCGAGATCTGCTCCGACAGGTCGGCCGCGGGGATGATCTTCTCGGCCAGTGACACGCGGTAGTCGGGCACGAACACCACCCGCAGCTTGCCGCGCGTGCGCGGGTCGCGGTTCACCACGGCCGACACGTCGTTGATCAGGCGAATCACGAGCTTGGCGGCGAAGTACTCCGGCGCGGCCTTGCCCGCGAAGATCAGCGCGCGCGGCGCGGTCGGGTCGCGGCCGTCGTCGGCGATCTCGAGATACATCTCGATCCCGCGCAGCGCCGCGAGCAGCTGGCGCTTGTACTCGTGCATGCGCTTCACCTGCACGTCGAACAGCGTGTCGGGGTCGAGCGCCACGCCCGCGCTCTGGGCGACCACGCCCGAGAGCCGGGCCTTGTTGGCGCGCTTCACGTCGCGGAAGGCGCGCTGGAACTCGGCGTCGTCGGCGAACGGCTCGAGCTCGCGCAGGCCTTCGAGGTCGCTCTTCCAGCCCTCGCCGATGCGCGAGCTGATCAGGTCGGAGAGGCCGCGGTTGGCCTTCTGCAGCCAGCGCCGCGGCGAGACGCCGTTGGTCTTGTTCTGGAAGCGGCCCGGCCAGAGCTCCGCGAAGTCGGGCACGAGCGCGCTCTTCACGAGCTCGGAGTGCAGCTTCGACACGCCGTTGATCGCGTGACTCCCCACGATCGCCAGGTGCGCCATGCGCACGTGCTGCGGGTAGCCTTCCTCGATGATCGACATGCGCCGCAGCTTCTCGACGTTGCCCGGCCAGCGCACCTCGACCTCGCCGAGAAACTGCGCGTTGATGCGCTCGATGATCTGCAAGTGTCTCGGCGCGACGTGTGCGAGCAGCGGCTTGGGCCAGCGCTCCAGCGCCTCGGGCAGGAGCGTGTGATTGGTGTAGGCGAACGTGCGCTGCGCGAGGTCGAAGGCGCGCTCGAAGGGCATGCCGTGCTCGTCGACGAAGATGCGCACCAGCTCCGCCACCGCGAGCGCGGGGTGGGTATCGTTGAGCTGGATCGCGACCTTCTCCGGGAAGCTGTCGAAGCCGCGCCGCGTGGTGAGATAGCGCGCCACGATGTCGTGCAGCGCGCAGGCCACGAAGAAGTATTCCTGCAAGAGCCGCAGCTCCTTGCCGGCGTTGGTCGACTCGGGCGGGTAGAGCACCTTCGAGACGCGCTCGGAGGCGAGCTTCTGCTCGAACGCGCGCTGGTAGTCCCCGCCGTGGAAGATGCCGATGTCGAAGTCGTCCGAGGCCTGCGCGGAGTAGAGGCGCAGCACGTTCACCGTGCGCCCGCCCCAGGCCGCGACCGGCAGGTCGTCGGGCGCGCCGAGCAGCACGCGCTGGTGCGTCCAGCGCGTGTTGCGCAGGTCGTCCGGGCCCGACGCGACCTTCTCGAGCGAGCCGTACACGGGAATGCGCAGCGTCTCGCCGCGCTTCTGGATCAGCCAGGGCGAGCCCTGCGCGCGCCAGCTGTCGGGATGCTCGCGCTGCTCGCCGTTCTCGATCGCCTGGCGGAACAGGCCGTGCTCGTAGTTGATGCCGTAGCCGAAGCCGGGCATGTCGAGCGTGGCGAGTGAGTCGAGGTAGCACGCCGCCAGCCGCCCGAGGCCGCCGTTGCCCAGCGCCGCGTCGGGCTCGAGCTCGCGCAGCGCCTCGAGGTCGACGCCCAAAGACGCCAGCGCCGCGCGCACCGGCTCCAGCATGCCCAGGTTGAGCAGGTTGTTGCCGAGCGAGCGGCCCATCAGGAACTCGACCGACAGGTAGTACAGCCGCTTCGCGTCGGCGGCGCGGTAGCGCTCCTCGGTCGCGAGCATCTGCTCGATCAGCGGCTCGCGCAGCGCGAGTGACACGGCCAGGAACAGGTCGCCGGGCGCGGCGTCCTGCCAGCGCTTGCCCAGCCCGTAGCGCAGGTTGCGCTGCACGGCTGCGGCGAAGTCGGGCAGGGGGGCCTTCGAGTCGCTCATGCGGGGCTTCCCTCCGGCTCGCCGCGCCGGTCTCGCGTGCGCGCGGCGGCGTCCTGCAACAGTGTCTCGAGCTCCGGGTCGGCGGCGAGGTCCTCGAGCTCACGCGCCATGCGGCGCGACCAGCTGCGGTGCACGGCGACCGGAATGCCCGGCAGATTGAGCGGCTCGCGCTCGCCTGCCAGGTCGTCGAGCGCGAGCCCGACCAGCCGCGACGGCGTGCGCGCCAGGAAGCGCTGCGCCGCGCGCGAGATCGCGTCCACGTCGGAAGCTTCGCCGAGCTCGCCCTCCTCGCGCAGCTTCGAGGCCAGGCCCTCGCGGTCGGCACTGCGCGCGGCGAGCGCGCCCTCGAGCTCGTCTGGCGGGAGTGACCCGACCTGGGCGCGCAGGCGCAGGTCGGCGCCTTCGAGCCAGCCGGCGATCGGCGGCAGGTCGTGCGTGACCACGACCGAGAGCGCGCGGCGCGGGTAGCCGGCGCTCGGGCGGAACGCCGCGCCATCGCGCTCGAAGCACACGACCCGCATGGACAGCACCCCCCAGCTCTCGAGCTCCGGCCCCAGCTCGACCGGAACGGTGCCCAGATCTTCGCCCACGACGAGCGATCGCGCGCGCCGGCTCTCCAGGGCGAGCACGCCGAACAGGTCGTTCGCGGGCTGTGCCACGTAGGTGCCCTCGCTGCCGGGCCGGCCCTCGGGGATCCAGAACTGGCGCTGCAGGCCCATCACGTGGTCGATGCGCAGCGCCCCCGAGCTGCGGAACGCGGCGCGCAGGAGCTGGCGCAGGAAGCGGTAGCCATCGGCGCGCAGGCGGTGGGGCACGAGCGGCGGCAAGCCCCAGTCCTGGCCCGAGGCCGCGTACGCGTCGGGCGGCGCGCCGAGTGACACGCCTTGGGCGAACAGGCCGCGCCACAGCCAGGTGTCGGCCGAGTCGGGCGCGCTGCCGATCGCGAGGTCCTTGCACACGCCGATGCGCATGCGCGCCCCGCGCGCGGCGCCCGCGACGAAGGCGAGCTGCAGCTCGGCCTCGGCCTGCAGCCACGAGCGGAAGTCGATCTCCTCGGCGTGCGCCGCGGCGAACTCGCGCACCTCGGGCGAGCGCGGGTCACGCAGCTCGGCGGGCCAGCGCCGCCAGTCGGGCTCGCGCAGCTCGGCCTGGAGTGTCTCGAAGGCGGCGAAGTCGGCGAGCTCGGGGCCGAGCTCCTGGCGCGCGCGCGCGTGCGCGCGGCCGCGCGCGGTCTCGCCGGCGCGCTCGCCCGCGACGAACGCCCGCCACAGCTCGCGCAGCACGGCCGTCTTGGCCGCGAGGATCGCCGGATGGTCGAGCTCGCGCGCGCCGCGCAGCCGGGCCAGCGGCTGCTGGGCCGCCATGGCGCGCGCGCGCTCGGCGTGGGCGAGCTCGGGCACCGCCTCGACGTCGAGATACAGCGGGTTCATGAACACGCGAGACACGGGGCTGTAGGGCGCGATCGCATCGCCCCGGTTGGCGAGCGCGTGCAGCGGGTTCACGGCCACGAAGTCGACGCCGAGCGGGGCCAGCCACTCGGCCAGCCGCGCCAGGTCGGAGAAGTCACCGAAGCCCCAGTTCACGCGGCTGCGCAGCGTGTACAGGTTGGTCCAGACGCCGAGCGCGCGGTCCTCGCCCAGCGCCTCGTCGGCGCGCCAGGCGGTGCGGGGCGCCACGATCAGGAGCTGCGAGGCCTTGCGCTCCGGGAACTCGAGCTGCAGCTCGTGCACGCCGGGGCCCAGGTCGGCCGGCAGCGCGAGCTGGCCGCCGCTCACCGTGACTGCCGAGCGGGTCACGCCCCCGGACTCGCGCGCGAGCTCGAGCTGGGCTTCGCCGTCGGGCGCGCGCAGCCGCAGGCGCAGCGGGGCGCCGGGCTCCTCGCGCAGGACCGCCACCGGATCGAGCCAGTGCTCCGCCTCGTGCGCCGCGAGCTCGGCCAGGCGCGCCTCGGCCTCGGCTTCGCTGGCGCAGGCGTAGCCCATGGCGCTGCACAGCGCCTCGCGCGTGGCATCGCTCGTGGGCCGGTAGGTGCCGGCGATGTCGTGGTAGCTCGCGAACACCCCGAGCCGATCGGCGAGGCGCGCCAGCGCAGGCCGGGCCGAGTCGGTCATGGCAGGTCACTCCGCTCGGCGCCGAGCCAGAGACAGGCGTGCGCCGCCACGCGCGCCCGCCCGCGCCGGAGCGCCAGCGGTACCTTGCAGGCGCTGCCCAAGAGCGCGCGCCAGCGTGCGCCCGCGCCGGGGTCGGGCAGCTGGAAGGACACGCCCCGCGTGCTCGCGTTCACCAGGAGCAGCGCGGGCTCGGGGCCGTGCACGTGGAGCCCGAATGCGCGGCGCTCCGGATCGCGCCAGTCGTCGGGCGAGAGCGGCTGCCCGTCGGGCCGCAGCCAGGTCACCTCGCGCTCGGTGAAGAAGCGCTCGCGCGCCAGCGCCGGGCTCACGCGGCGCAGCGCGAAGGCCGTGCGCACGAACTCGAGGAACTCGCTGCGCCGCTCGTCGAGCGTCCAGTCGATCCAGGTGAGCGGGTCGTCGTGACAGTAGGCGTTGTTGTTCCCCGCCTGCGTGCGGCCGAGCTCGTCGCCGTGCGAGAGCATCGGCACGCCCTGCGCGAAAGCCAGCGTCGTGATCAGATTGCGCTTGGCGCGCTCGCGCAGGCGCAGCACGCGCGGGTCGCGGCTCGGACCCTCGGCGCCCCAGCCGTGACTCCAGCTCTCGTGCGGGCCGTCGCGGTTCTCCTCGCCGTTCGCGTCGTTGTGCTTGTGCGCGTAGCTCACCAGGTCCTCGAGCGTGAAGCCGTCGTGACAGGTCACGAAGTTCACGCTCGACAGCGGCGAGCGCCCGCCGCGGCCGAACACGTCCTGCGAGCCGGCCAGCCGCGTGGCCAGCTCCGAGTGAGTCCCGGCGTCGCCCCGCCAGAAGCGGCGCGCGGCGTCGCGGAAGCGATCGTTCCACTCGCGGAAGGGCTCCGGAAAGGCCCCCAGCTGGTAGCCGTCGGGGCTTGCATCCCAAGGCTCGGCCACGAGCTTCACCCCGCCCAGCACCGGGTCGGCGACGAGCTCCTTCAGGAACGCCGCGCCGGCGTCGAACGCCAGCGGGTCGCGCGCCAGCGCGGGCGCGAGATCGAAGCGGAAGCCGTCCACGTGCAGCTCGCTCACCCAGTGTCTCAGGCTGTCGAGTGCGAGCTGGCGCGTGCGCGGCTGGCGCAGGTCGAGCGTGTTGCCGCAGCCGCTCCAGTCTTCGTACTCGGCGGGCCGTTCGGGGTCGAGCCGGTAGAAGGTCGCGTTGTCCACGCCGCGCAAGGAGTAGGTCGGCCCGTCGGCGCCGCCTTCCGGGGTGTGGTTGTAGACCACGTCGATCAGCACCTCGAGCCCCGCGTGGTGCAGCCGGCGCACCATCTCGCGGAACTCGCTGACCTGCTCGCCCGTGTCGGCGCTGGCGAAGCGCGCGTCGGGCGCGAAGTAGGCAAGCGTGCCGTAGCCCCAGTAGTTCGCGAGCCCGAGCTTGGCCACATGAGCGTCGGGCGCGGAGTGCTGCACGGGCAGGAGCGAGAGCGTGGTGACTCCCAGCGCGCGCAGATGCTCCACGATCGGTGGCGCCGCCAGCCCGAGGTAGCGCCCGCGCTCGGCCTCGGGCAGCTCGGGGTGGAGCCGGGTCATGCCCTTCACGTGGACCTCGTAGAGCACGGTGTCCTGCCAGGGGACGGCGGGGGCCCGGTCGTCGCCCCAGTCGAAGCGCGGGTCGACCACGAGGGAGCGCGGCACGTAGGGCGCGCTGTCGAGCGGGCTGTCGCCGCGCAGTGACTCGTGCCAGCGCACCGCGCCGGTGAGCGCGCGCGCCCAGGGGTCGACCAGGAGCTTCTGGCCGTTGAAGCGCAGGCCGCGCTCGGGCGCCCACGGGCCGTGCACGCGGTAGCCGTAGAGCTGACCCGGCCCCACGCCCGACACGCGCGCGACGAAGCAGCCGTCGGGGCCGCGCACGAGCGGCAGGCGCTGCATCTCGCGCGGCGCGTCGCGGTGCGCGAACAGACACAGCTCGACCGACTCGGCGTGCACGGAGGCGAGCGCGAAGGTCGTGGCCTCGCCGTCCCAGTGCGCGCCGAGCCGCTGCATCAGAGGCGCCCGCGCGCCTCGCGCGCCACGGCTTCGAGCTCGGCCTCCCAGAGCGCGGCCGGGCGCGACCACGAGACGTCGACCCGCAGCAGGTCGCGCGCGATCCGCTCGGATCCGCGCTCCGCGAACAGCTTGGCGGCGCGGTTCGCCGCCGCGGTCAGCGCCCCGGGAGTGAGCGGCGAGAACAACAGACCCGACTCACCGTCGCGGATCGTGTCGACCAGCCCGCCGGTCCGGTGCGCGATCGGCAGCGCGCCGTAGCGCTGCGCGGTGAGCTGCACGAGGCCGCAGGGCTCGAAGCGCGAGGGCACGAGCACGCCGTCGGCAGCGGCGTAGAGCCGCCGCGCGGCGCGCTCGTTCCACGAGATCGCCGCAGACACCCGGCGCGGGAAGCGCCGCTGCGCCTCGAGCAGTGACTCGGCGATGGCCGGCTCGCCGTCGCCGAGCAGCGCCAGCACGCAGCCCGAAGCCACGAGCGCCGGCAGCGAGGCCGCCAGCACGTCCCAGCCCTTCTGGGGAGTCAGCCGCCCGATCGCCGCGAGGAAGCGGCCGGGCTCCGCGTGCGCCAGGCCCAGCTCGCCCAGCACGGCCTCGCGGCAGGCGCGCTTGCCCGAAGGCGCCTCGGCCGCGAAGCGCTCGGGCAGTGACTTGTCGGTCGCCGGGTCGAAGCGCACCGCGTCCAGGCCGTTCGCGATCCCGGTGAGCCGGTCGCTCCGCAGCTGGTACAGGCCCTCGAGGCCGAGCCCGAACTCCGGCCGCTGGATCTCGCGCGCGTAGGTGGGAGACACCGCGACGATCCGGTCCGCCCACACCACGCCGCCCTTCAAGAGCGACAGGTCGCCAAAGAACTCGAGGCCGTCCGGCGCGAACAGCTCGGCCGGGAGCGCCGTCCAGGCCATGGCCGAGGCCGGCTGCCGGCCCTGGTACGCCGCGTTGTGCAGCACCTGCACCGTCGCGATCGCGCGCGCCGCGCCGCGGTCGTACAAGGTTCGCAGCACGCACAGCGCGAGCGCCGCGTGCCAGTCGTGAGTCACGAGCACGTCCGGCCGTTCCTCGTAGGCGCGCAGCGCCAGCGCACGCGAGAACGAGATGAAGCGCGCGGCGTCGTCGCCGAAGCCGTACAGGCCCGCACGCTCGAAGAACGGCGGCACGTCGAGCAGCCGCAGCTCGACCTTGGGCGAGAACGTGCCCGCCAGCCAGCGGCCGCGCACGTCGCCGAACGGCCCGGGCAGGCGCACGGCGCCGGCGTCCGAGAGCCGCGGGCAGGCCGGGTGCGCGAGCGCGCTGCGGTACGCCGGCAACAGACAAGTCACTTCGTGACCGCGCGCCGCGAGCGCCTGGGCGAGACCCGACACGGCGTCGCCGAGGCCGCCGCTCTGGGCCAGGGGAGCGAGCTCACTGGTCGCGAAGAAGACGCGCAATCCGGCCCCTAGACGTCGAACTCGTCGCGCTGCCCGAAGTCGGCGCGAGACACCACGACCACCCCGTTCTCCGAGACCGTGAAGCGCTTGCGGTCCGCCTCGAGGTCGTAGCCGATCGTCTCACCCGGGGGAATGCGCACGCCCTTGTCCACGATGCAGCGCCGCAGCTGCGCGCCGCGGCCCACGTCGACCAGCGGGAACAGCACGCTCTCCTCGACGTGACTGAAGCTGTTCACGCGCACGCGGTAGAAGCAGACCGTGCGCTCGAGCGTGCCGCCCGAGATGATCGAGCCCGAGCCCACGATCGAGTCGATCGCCTTGCCCACGCGGCCCTCGGCCTCGTCGCCGAACACGAACTTGCACGGGCCCGACGGCGGCTGCGTGCCGCGGATCGGCCAGGCGTCGTTGTACAGGTTGAGGTGCGGCTCGACGGACACGAGGTCGAGGTTCGCCTCGAAGAACGCGTCGAGCGTGCCCACGTCGCGCCAGTAGCCGCGCGAGTTCTCACTCTCGCCAGGGCAGAGCTGCGAGGCGAAGTCGTAGGCCAGGACGCGCATGCGCTTGTGTGCGCTGGTCAGCACGTCGCGGCCGAAGTCGTGAGTCGTCGAGGCGGTGTCGGCGTCGCGGCGCAGCTCCTGGAGCAGCGTCGAGGTGCGGAACACGTAGTTGCCCATCGACACCAGCGTCAGGTCGGGGTTTCCGGGCATGCCCGGTGGATCGGCCGGCTTCTCCAGAAAGTCGACCACCCAGCCCCGGTCGTCGACCTTGAGACAGCCGAAGGCGCGCGCGCTGGCGCGCGGCACGGGCAGCGTGGCGACGGTCAGCTCGGCGTCGCGCTCGCGGTGCGCCTCGAGCATGAGTGACACGTCCATCTTGTACACGTGGTCGGAGCCGAAGATCGCGACGTCGCGCGGGCGCAGCTCGCGCAGCAGGTCGAGGTTCTGCCAGATCGCGTCGGCGGTGCCCCGGAACCAGAACGGGCCGATGTTCTGGCCCGCGGGCACGGGGTCGATCGCGGCGTCGAGCACGCCGCCCAGCGACCAGGCGCGCGACAGGTGCCGGATCAGCGACGTGGCGTGGTACTGCGTCAGCACGCGGATCTGCTGGTAGCCGCTGTTCACGAGGTTCGAGAGCACGAAGTCGATGAGCCGGTAGCGGCCGCCGAAGTACATGGCGGGCTTGCTGCGCTCGTTGACCAGAGGCGAGAGGCGGCGGCCCTCGCCGCCGGCGAGCACGAGCGCCAGGCTGTCGCGTACCGGGACCACTCGTTTTCGTTCTAACCCGGGGCCTGCGCGCGGGCAAGCACCGATCGCGTAAGATCGTCGGCATGCTCATCATTGCAGGCACGTTCCGCATCGCCCAGGAAGGCCGCGAGGCGACGCTCGCGGCCGCGCGCGACATGATGGCCGACACCCTGAAGGAGGCCGGCTGTCACGCCTACCGCTTCACGGCCGACCTCGACGACCCGACGCTCATGCACCTGTTCGAGCGCTGGGAGTCCGAGGACGCCCTGCGCGCGCACTTCACCACGCCACACATGGCGCGCTTCCAGGCGGCGCTGGGCAAGCTCCGCCCGCAGATCGTCGAGATCACCAAGTACGAGATCTCGAAGGCGGGCCCGGTGCGATGAGCGCGCCGAGCTTCGAGGAGCGCTTCGACAAGTCGGTCGCGGAGGGCTTCATCCGCGCGAGCGACCGCGTTCCCGGGCTGCTGAAATATCTGGGCGTGCGCATCGTGGAGGTCGGACCGGGCACGCTGCGCGCCGAGCTCCCGGTGCGGGACGAGCTTTTGACTCCGTTCAAGAACATGCACGGCGGCGTGATCTCGGCGCTGTGCGACCACGTGCTGGGCTGCGTGTGCTACCCGCTCATGACCAAGGGCCAGTGGGCCGCGACCACCGAGTTCAAGCTGAACCTCCTGCAGCCGGTCACCCAGGGCGTCGTGGCCGCGATCGCGACCGTGGTCTCGATGACGAAGTCACAGGCGGTGGTGCGGATCGACGTTTTGAACGAGGGCCGGCTCACGGCGGTGGCGCAGGGCACGGTCACGATCCGCGACCCGCGCTAGCGGCGGCGGACCTCGAGCCGGAGTCGCCCCGGCAGCGCGCTCGGCACGCGCGCGAAGGCGAGCGCGACGCAGCAGGCGGATTCGAGCGCGACCAGGCGGTCGAGTGTCTCGGCCAGGCCGGCCGCCGCGGCCAGCTCCCAGGCGAAGCCTCCCGCGGGCAGGTCCTCGCGCGCGAGCGCATGGGGCAGGATCTCGCGCCGGATCCAAGCCACGCGTTCCGCGAGCTCACTCGCCCCGAGCGCGCAGCTTCCTGCGGCGGCGAGCGCTTCGACCGGATCCATGACCCGGGAAGCTACGGGTTGAAGCGCGCTTCAAGTCAAGGGCGCGAGCGCAGTCGTCGAGCGTAGGGCAGGCGCAGCGGGCGAGCGCGCGCAGCAGGCGGCGCGCCCGCGCCAGCTCGGCCACGCGCGCGGCCAGCTCTGCTTCCTTGCGCGCGGTGAGCGCCTGCCAGCGCGGGCCGGGCGGCGTGCGCCGGCCGAGCCCGGCCACGAGCGTGCGGATCTCGGCCAGCCGGAAGCCCGCGGCCTGCGCCGTGCGGATCAGCGCGAGCCGCTCGAGCACCTCCTCGCCGTACACGCGCTTTCCGCCGGCGCGCGCCGCGCGCGGCACCAGGCCCGCGCGCTCGTAGTAGCGCAGCGCCGATGCCGCCAGCCCGGAGCGCCGCGCCACCTCGCCGATCGGGAGCATCGCCCGACGCTAGCACTCAGGGCAGGGTGTAGGCGATCACGGAGTCACCGAGCTTCGAGCCCACGCCGATGTGGCCGCCCGGCGCGACCACGAGATACTGCTTGCCGCCCGCGTGGAGCTTGTAGGTGATCGGGCCTGCGTGCAGGCCGGCGGGCAGCGGGAAGGTGGCGATGCGCTCGCCCGTGGTCACGTCGTGCACCCGCAGCGCCGCGACCTGGGTCCCGCCGTGGAACACGAGCCCGCTGGCGGTCACGAGCGCCGGGCCGTAGCCGCTGGTGCCGGGATCTCCGTCCGAGACACTCGTCGACGCGCGCCACGCGATCGCGCCCTTCGCGAGGTCGACGCCCACCAGCATGCCCCAGGGCGGCTTGTTGCAGGGGACGCCGTCGTGGTCGAAGGTCGTCCGGCCCGAGAGCGGGTTCAGGCGGTAGCGGTCGCCGGTGCCCTTGCCGGTGAGCAGCCAGCGGAGCGTGGAGAAGGTCACGCCGTGCAGCGGCTGCACCTCGCTGCCGCCACCCGTGGCGTGGTCGGCCACCTCTTCGAGCTGGACCACGTGGGCGCGGTTCTGCACCGGCACCACGAGTGTCTGGCGGGCCTCGTCCCAGGCCGCGCCCGACCAGTTCGCGCCGCCACCCGTGAACGGGTAGAGGATCGTGCCGCGCAGGCTCGGCGGCGTGAACAGGCCTTCGTTGCGGAGCTGGGCCAGCCGCGCGCGGCAGGCGGCGAGGTGACTCGGGTCGGGCGCATACAGGTCGTCGGGTCCGAGGCGCTGCGGCACGAGCGGCGGCGGCGCGCTCGGCACGGGCTGGGTGGGCCAGGCGTGCTCTCCGGGCAGGTCGCTCGCGGGCACCGGGCGTTCCTCGACCGGAAACAGCGGCGTGCCGTTCGCGCGGTCGAGCAGGAACACGAAGCCGCTCTTGGTGGCCTGTGCGACGGCCGCGATCCGGGCGCCGCCGTGCTGCACGGTCACCAGCACCGGCGGCGCGGCCAGGTCATAGTCCCACAGGTCGTGGTGCACGGTCTGGAAGCTCCAGCGCACGGCGCCGGTGCGCGCCTCGAGCGCCACCAGCGAGTCACTGTACAGGTTCGCGCCGGGGCGATCGCCGCCGTAGAAGTCGGGGCTGGGCGTGCTCACCGGCAGGAAGATCCAGCCGCGCTCGAGGTCGGCCGTGATCGTGGACCACACGTTCGCCGCGCCGGTGAGTCGCGTGCCGGTCTGCCAGGTGTCACTGCCCGGCTCGCCCGGATGCGGGATGGTGTGGAAGGTCCAGCGCAGAGCGCCGGTGCGCGCGTCGAATGCGCGCACGTCACCCGGTGGCGCATCGGGCCGCACCACGTCGGCGATCGACGAGCCGACCACGACCAGGTCGCCGACTACGGTCGCGGGCGAGGTGACGTTGTACTCCCACTCGTCGTAGAGCGGAGTGATTCCCGCCAGCAGATTCACGCTGCCGGCGTTTCCGAACCCGGCGCAGGGCTGGCCGGTGAGCGCGTCGAGCGCGATCAGCCGTGCATCGAGCGTGGCCAGGAAGAGTCTCTGCGCGCACGCGCCGGTGCCGGCTGCGTCTCGCCAGTAAGCCACGCCGCGGTTGATCCACATGTTGGCGTAGGCGCGGCCGGGCTCGAGCTTGGGATCGAAGGTCCACAGCTCCCGGCCGGTCTCGGGATCGAGCGCGATCACGCGGTTGCGCGGCGTGGTGAAGAACAGCCGCCCGCCGACCACGATCGGCGTGGACTCGAACGCGCTGCCGCGATTCACGCGCAGCGGCCAGGCGCCCTCCCAGAAGTCGCCGTGGTGGTAGGTCCAGGCGACCTGGAGCCGGCTCACGTTCTCGCGCGTGATGTCGGTGAGCGGCGAATGGCGCCCGCCGCCGGGAGCGCCCTCGGTGACCGGCCAGTCGGCGAGCGCGGGCTCGGCGGCGCGTGCGATCGCTGGCAGCCCGAGACAGAGCCACGCCACCGAGACGAGCCCGCTCCAGTACCATGCCCGCATCCGCCCAGGCTCACACAAACCGGGGAGGCAAGCGATGGCCAAGGCGTTGTCGGGCGTGGTCCTGGCCGTGGTGGTCTTCGCCCCGGGTCTCTTCATCGCGCACAAGCTCTCGGACGGACCCATGGGCCCGATCTCGGGCGGACCGCTGCGCGCCGGACCGCTCGTGACCGACCCCAACGTCGACTGGGCGGCCGCGCTGGCCGCACAGAGGCCGGGGCAGGGCATCGAGCTCGAGCTGGTCGCCACGGGTGAGTCGCGCACCGTGGGCGCGTTCGCGCACGACAACGCCCTGTACGTGCCCTGTGACCTGGGCTTCCTGTGGCGCCGCACGCCCAACGCGGGCATGCGCTTCATGGGCGGCCTGATCTACTCGGTGAAACACTGGAACCATGACGCCGAAAAGGACGGCCGCGTGGTGCTGCGCATCGACGGCAAGCGCTACGAGCGGCAGGCCGTGCGAGTCACCGACCCGGAGCTCCTGGCCGCGCTGCGCCAGCACACGGAAGAGGGCGTGGAGAGGTTCTTCGGCGCGCGGCTCGCGCCCGGACCGGCCGACCCCGACGCGATCTGGTTCTTCCGCATGGACCCGCGCGCTTCTGGCTAGAATGCGGCCGCCGAGGTCCTCATGAGCGAACAGTCGCACGAAGAGCAGCTCCAGAAGATCATGTCCGTCGCGGAGAAGGACCCCGGCGGCGGGCAGTGGATCCGCCAGCTCGAGGGCGCCGACACGGTGGTCGTGGCCATGGCGATCGGCGACCTGGCCGGCCCGACCGAGACGCGCGGCGATGCCAAGCGCCTGCGCGAGTCGGCGCTCGCGCTCGTGCAGGGACGGGTCATCAAGCAGCTGCGCGAGCTCGTGGGCGAGGTCAACCGGCTGATCGACACGACCGAGCGCCTCGAGTCCTCGGCCACGCGGCTGCAGTACGTCGCGATCGCGGTTGGCGTCGCGCAGCTCATCGCCGCGGTGGCTCTGTTCGCCTGGAGCAAGTAGCTAGCGCAGCGACCGGAACCCCGCGCGCAGCTCCTCGGCGAAGATCTTCGGCTGCTCCCAGGCCAGGAAGTGACAGCCCTTCTCGACCCGGCTGTAGTGGACGAGCTTGGGGTAGGCGCGCTCGGCCCAGCTGCGCGGACACTGGTAGAGCTCGTCGGGAGCTGCGCTGACCGCGGCCGGAATCGACACGTTCTTGGGCGCGAAGAAGGCCAGCTTGTTCTCCCAGTAGAGACGCGCCGACGAGACTCCGGTGTTCGTGAACCAGTAGAGGCTCACGTTGTCGAGCACGTCGTCGGGAGTGATTCCCTCGGGCTGCCCGGCGAAGCTGCGCGCGATCAGCTCGTAGCTCTTCAGGTCGTGATCGATCATCCAGGCGGCCAGGCCGACCGGCGAGTCCGCGATCCCGTACAGCGTCTGCGGGTGCGCTCCCATCTCGAGCGCATAGGCCAGGCCCTTCTTGTAGAAGAAGTCGAGCCGCTCGTAGGCGGCGCGCTCGTCGGCACCGAGCCCGGCCGGCGGCGGACCGCCCGTCTGCAGCGCCGCTGCGATCTCCGGTGGAACGGCACCCGGCATGTTGGTGTGCATGCCGACCAGCCCCGGAGGCGCCTGCGCCGCCATCAGGTCCGTGACCAGCGCGCCCCAGTCACCGCCCTGCGCGCCGTAGCGCGCATAGCCGAGCCGCTTCATCAGCTCGACCCACGCGCGCGCGATCCGCTCGGGGCCCCAGCCGGCCTGGGCCGGCTTGGCCGAGAAGCCATAGCCCGGCATCGAGGGAATCACCAGGTGGAACGCATCCGACGCGCGGCCGCCGTGGGCGCCGGGATTCGTGAGTGGCTCGACGACCTTGAGCAGCTCGAGGATCGAGCCCGGCCAGCCGTGAGTGATCACCAGCGGGAACGCGTCCTCGTGCTTCGAGCGCGCGTGGATGAAATGGATGTCGAGCCCGTCGATCTCGGTGACGAAGTTCGGCAGCGCGTTGAGCCGCGCCTCGCACTTGCGCCAGTCGTACTCCGTGCCCCAGCGGCGCGCGAGTGACTGCATGGTCGCGAGCTGCACGCCCTGCGATGGATCGGCGACCGGCTCTCGTTCGGGCCACTTCGTCGCCTGCACGCGCCGGCGCAGGTCGGCGACCTCGGCCTCGGGAACGCTCACGCGAAACGGGCGGATGGCGCTAGTCATGGGGGGTCTCCTGCAGTGAGTGTCGTATCGCGCAGTTTAGTGCCGAGGCTCAGCACCCGTGCAAGCGATTGCGACGAGCGAGCACGAGCAGGGCGCTGCCGAGCGCAGCGAGCAGGGCGCTGCCGGGCTCGGGCGCCGCGAACGGGGTCAGATAGAGGATCGACCCGTCGGAGCGCAGGTCGACGTTCCCGATCGACGGGCCGAAGCGCACGACCACGTCGCGCGTGAGGCTCAGCGGAGCGGTCGCGCAATCCTCGTCGCTGCAGGAAGTCGGCTCGAGCCCGGAGAGATCGAGGTCCAGGTCACTCGGCCGCTCGGAGTCGATGACGTATCGCGCTTGGAGCCGTATGGAGCCTAGCGTGGCTGGAGCGTAGTCCAGGACCAGGATGTCCCCACTCGTATGCAGAGTGAGGCTGGCGCCCGATGCCAGGTCCAGAAACTCCGGATCGGTGAGAGAGAATGGGGGCGGCGCTCCTGGTGATTGGGATTGGCCGACCGTGCCCGAGCTGATGGAGATCGAGGTCGCGTTGAACGAGCCGCGGAGGACGCCGCCAGCGTCGATCGTGATCGATGCGGCGGCAGGCTGGCTCACGAGAGCCGCAACGACGGCGAGCGCGAGGCTCGAGCGAAAGCGCATGCCGAAGCCTAGTCGAGTGAGCCGTGAGTCCCGTGCGAAGATCGCGTGAGGATCTCGAGCACGCGGTGGGGTTGGTAGCGGGGACAGGATTCGAACCTGTGACCTTCGGGTTATGAGCCCGACGAGCTACCGGACTGCTCCACCCCGCACCGAGGTGGGCGGAGGATGGCGTTCGCTTCGCGCCCTGTCAATTCGCGTGCGGCGGCGCAGGGGAGGGTGGAAGAGCTGCCTGAGGTCGTGCGTGCAACCCTGCGGCAGTGCGACACTTCTCGTCACTTGAGTGCCACTTCTCGGCAGTCGCCGTCCGCCTGGGCGGCGCCGGAGGGCATTGGACATGACGGCAGGCAAGTGGCTGGTGGTGGCGGCGTTGGCGCTCGGGCTGGTTCCCAAGCTCGCGGCGGCGGACTACTGGCGCTACGAGACCGACTCGGGCAGCACGGCGTTCACGGACGACGCGAAGAACATCCCGGCGAAGTACCGCGCGAGCGCGGTGAAGATCGCCGAGGAGCCGCTGGCGACCTACCGCAAGCTCTCGGTCGTGCAGACGAGCCCGACCGCGACACCGAACGGTGTCGCCGCGCAGCGCGCCGACGCGCTGCCCCCGCGCGCCGAGGCGCCGCTGGCCCAGGCGGGTCCGGGCGTACAGCGCCTGGGCATCAACGTGTCGGGCGTGCAGGTCGACATCGACGCGGACGCGGACGAGCCGATCCACATCGACAAGCGCCAGTGGGAAGACGACAACGGTGACTACTTCGACCACGGCGGCACCATGGCGCCGACCACGGTCATCCGGAAGGGCGACCGCCCGCTGGCCTACATCGACGAGCGCTAGCGCGCCGGCGGACCTTCGCCCACGCCCTCGTCGCCCAGGACCTTGAGGTCCGGGGCCACGACCCACCTCTTGGTGTCGACGTCGTAGCGCCAGTGCTGCACCTGCCGCACCTTGCGCTCCTTCACCGACGGCAGCCGGTAGAACTCGAGCGCGACGAGCATCTCCACCTCGGTGCCGTCGGTGCTCGTCGGCTTGGCCGAGAGGATGTCGCAGGCGGTGAAGCGGAACGGGGTCTGGTTGTCGTCGAGCAGGCGCAGGAACGCGGTGCGGCGTTCGGGCTCGACCTGCGAGGCCGCCTCCTGCCAGCGTCCCCAGCGCACGTCGTTGTTGTATTGCTGTGCGTAGTCGTCGACCGCAGGCGTCTCCTGCGGGAGGATCGGAGTCACACAGGCCGGTAGCAGCAGCAGCGCGAGCGCGAGCAGCCGGATCTTCATTTCTCTCCCCCCCAAGCTGGACTGTGGCATGTTCCGAGCATCGTCGTCAGGGGGTCGCAACTTGGCAGGCGCGAACACCGGGCCGGGGATCCTGCTCGGGATCGACATCGGTGGAACCAAGCTGAACGTTGCGCTCGGGCGCGCCACGGGCGACCTGGTGCGCGAGGCGCGCATCGACGACTGGACGAGCGGCGACGCGAAGCGCGACCTGGACAAGATCGCAGACACGGCGCGCGAGCTCTTGACTGCCGCGCGGCTCGACGCGCGCGAGCTGGCCGCGATCGGAGTGTCTGCGCCGGGCCCGCTCGATCCGTCGACCGGCGTGGTGCGCGACGCGCCGAACCTGCGCGGCTGGCACGAGGTGGCGATCTCGGCTCACCTGACTCGCGCGTTCGGGCGGCGCGTGCGACTCGAGAACGACGCCAACGCGGCGGCGCTCGCCGAGTGGCGCTTCGGCTCGGGGCGCGGCTCGCGCGCGTTCGCGTTTCTCACCATGAGCACCGGCGTGGGCGCGGGCTTCGTGCTCGACGGCGCGCTGTATCGCGGCGCGCGCTTCGGCGCCGGCGAGGTGGGTCACATGCCGGTCATCGCGCAGGGGCTCGAGTGTGTGTGCGGACTGCGCGGCTGTCTCGAGGTCTACACCGGCGGCGGCGCGCTCGCGGCGCGCATGCGCGCGGAGCTGGCCGCGGGCACGCGCTCGCGCATCCTCGATCACGCGGGCGGTGACCCGCACGCGGCGCGCCCCGAGCACTGGATCATGGCGCTGCGCGAGGGCGACCCCTACGCCCGCGCGCTCGCGGACTCGTATCTCGACGTGCTGGCGCAGGGCATCGCGATCCTGATCCTCGCCCTCGACCTGGACCGAATCGGCCTGGGCACCATGGTGGCGCGCAATCCGGAGCTGTTGCTCGAGCCGCTGCGCGAGCGCGTCTACCGGCGCGTGTGGCCGAGGCTGCGCGACACACAGCTCGTGCCCGCCGCGCTCGGCCCGCGGCTCAGCGCCTACGCGGGCTTGTCGACCGCGCTGCTCGAGCTCGAGTCGCCGGCGTCCTCCTCGCCGTAGGCCGCGCGCCAGCCAGCGCTGAAGGCGTCGAGCCGTCCGGCCTCGATCGCCTCGCGCAGCTCGCGCAGGAGCGTCATGTAGTAGGCCAGGTTGTGCAGCGAGAGCAGCCGCGCCGCGAGGGAGTCACCCGCGCCCAGCAGGTGCCGCAGATAGGCGCGCGAGAAGCGCGCGCACACCGGGCACACGCACGCCGGGTCGATCGGGCCGCGCTCGTCGCGGTGACGGGCGTTGCGCAGGTTCAGGCGCCCGCGGCTGGTGAACACCGAGCCGTGTCGCCCGTGGCGGGTCGGGACCACGCAGTCGAACAGGTCGACGCCGCGCGCCACGGCCGCGACCAGGTCCTCGGGCAGGCCCAGGCCCATGAGATAGCGCGGCGCGGCGGGCGGCAGCGGGCCGATCGCGTGAGTCACGAGCTCGGCGCGCGCGCCGGCTGACTCGCCCACGCCCAAGCCCCCGATCGCGAACGCCGCGAAGCCGAGCTCGGCCGTGCGCGCTGCGCTCTCGGCGCGCAGCTCGGGCGACCCGCCGCCCTGGATGATCCCGAACAGGAGCTGGTCCGTGCGCCGGCGCACCGCCTGGCCGCGCGCGGCCCAGCGCAGGGTTCGTTCCAGGCTCGCCCGCGTACGGGCCAGGTCCTCGGGCTCGCCCGGCTTGATCTCGCCGAACTCGTCGAGCACCACGATCAGGTCGGCGCCGAGCTTCTCCTGGATCTCGACCGCCTTCTCGGGAGTCAGGAACACGAGCGCGCCGTCGTGGGGGCTCTTGAACTCCACCCCGGCCTCGCTGCGCCGACAGAACGCGTCGAGCGAGAACACCTGGAAGCCGCCCGAGTCGGTGAGCATCGGGCCGTCCCAGCCCACGAAGCCGTGCAGCCCGCCGTGGGCGGCCACGAGCTCTTCGCCCGGCCGCAGGTGCAGGTGATAGGTGTTGGCGAGTACGCCCTGCACGCCCACACGGCGCAGCTCGTCGGGCGAGAGTCCGCGCACCGCGCCGAACGTGGCCACCGGGAAGAAGGCCGGTGTCTCGAGCACGCCGTGCGGCGTCACGAGCCGCCCGGTGCGCGCCGCGCCGTCCTGTGCGCGGAGCGCGAAGCTCGGAGTCACCGGATCCACAGCGCGTCCCCGTAGGAGTAGAACCGGAAGCGCGCCGCGATGGCGTGCGCGTAGGCGCGCTTCGTGGCCTCGACGCCCGCGAAGGCCATCACCAGCGCGAGCAGGCTCGAGCCGGGCAGGTGGAAGTTCGTGACCAGGGAGTCGACCGCGCGGAACTCATGGCCCGGGAGCACCAAGAGCTTGGTCTCGCCCGCGCCCGCAGCGCCGCCCGTGGTCTCGAGCGCGCGCACCACGGTGGTGCCCACGGCGACCACGCGGCCGCCGGCCGCGCGCGCGTCGGCGATCGCTTGCGCGGTCGCCTCGGGCACGGCGAAGCGCTCGGGCTCGAGCACGTGGTCCTCGGGGCGCTCGCAGCGCATGGGCCGGAACGTGCCGGGGCCCACGTGCAGAGTGACTCGCGCCAGGCGCAGGCGCGCGGCCAGCGCTTCCGTGAAGTGGAGCGACGCGGTGGGCGCGGCCACCGCGCCCGGCTCGCGCGCGAACACCGTCTGGTAGTCGGCCAGGTCCCGGGCGCGCGCCGAGTCACGCCGGATGTACGGGGGCAGGGGGGCCTCGCCGATCCGGTCGAGCAGCGCGTCGGGCTCGACGCCCTCCGGTGCCGCCAGCGCGAGTCGGCAGGCGCCACCTGGCAGCACCTCGACCACGCGCGCGCCGAGCTCCCCGAACACGAGCTCGAGCCCCGCCACGACCCGGCCGCGCACCTTCACGAGCGCGGTCCAGTCACCGTCGGGCCGGCGCTGCAAGAGCAGCGCCTCGGCCTTGCCGCCGCTCGACTTCGTGCCGCGCAGCTTTGCGGGCACCACGCGCGTGTCGTTCACGACGAACAGGTCCTCGGGCCGCGCCTGACTCGCGAGGTCCGAGAAGCGCAGCTCCGACAAGGCTCCGGTCGCGCGCTCGAGCAAAAGGAGGCGCGCCGCGTCGCGCGGCGCGATCGGCTCCTGCGCGACCAGCTCGGGCGGGAGCTCGAACTCGAGGTCGCCGCGCGAGATCATTTTCCGCTCAGTGACTCGAGCGCGGCGGGCTTGGCCACCAGCGCGTCGTAGGAGAAGAGGGCGATGCCGGGCGGCTCGAGCGCGCGCGCCAGCGCGATCTGGCCGGCGAGGCGCGCCGGGTCGTCGGCCAAAAGCCACGCGCCCAGCCCGAGCCACAGCTTGTCGCCGCCCACGCCGAAGTGGAGCGCGCGCGTCTCGTAGCGCAGGAGCCGCTCGTCGCGCGTGTAGGCCATGGCCACGGCGAAGTCGAGGCGGCCGTCCTCGAGCCACGCGCGCCAGTCCTGCATCGACGTGAGATACGCGCGGTCGGCGTACGACAGCACGGCGGCCGAGAGCTTCCACTTCTTCGGCATGTGCGCGCGCAGCTCGGCGACCAGCTCGCCCACGCGCGCGCGCCGGAACTCGTCCCACTTGTCGCCGAGCTCGAAGCTGCCGTTCTCGGCCGTGAAGCGCGCCTTCGCGACCTCGCCGTAGCCGAAATCGAGCCCCCGGAAGCGCGAGCCGGGAGTCATTGGCAGCGCGTAGGGGTAGCGGATGTAGTCGAGGTGCAGGCCGTCCAGGTCGGGCGCGGCGCGCGCCAGGTCGTCGACCGTGGCCGCGAGGAACTGCACCACGCCCGGCACCGCCGGGTCGAGCCAGTAGCCCGGCGTCTCGAGCTCCAGGTACTTGGCGTCGGGCGGCGGCACGTTGCCTTCCGGGTAGTCGAGCAGGCTCCGGCCTTCGCGGTCGACCTGCACCGCGTCGCGCCCGAGCTTCTGCACGATGGGCGCGTCCTTGTTCGCGGCCAGCGCCAGGCAGTTGAACCAGGCGTGCACGCGGATGCCGTGCGCGTGCGCCTGCGCGATCACGTCGGCCAGCGGCTCGGGCGCATCCGGGTGCGCGGCCCGGATGGCGCGATAGGGCGCGTCGTCGGCGTGACTCGACGGGAACCAAGCGCGGCCCGCGCGGTGCACCTGCACGAACAGGTCGCTCGCGCCGAGCTTCTGCGCGCGCTCCACGAGCTGCGCGATCTTGTCGGGTGACTCGAGCGCGCGTTCGCTGCCCTCGGCCAGCACCCACAGGCCCACGGGGCCCCCCGCACCCACCGGGCGGTGCCCGCGCGAGCACGAGAGCGCGACGAGCGCCGCCGCGAGAGCTGCCATCCAGGGCCGCATGGGGGCCGAAGGCTAGCAGAGGCTCGCCGCCCCGCCGTTGGTTAGATTCGCGCTGGTTCCATGGGGAAGACGCTGTGCATCGCGCTCGTGCTGTCGCTCCTGGCCGCGCTGTCTGCGCGCGCGGACGACGCCGAGCTGGTCGCGCGCCTGCGCGAGGCGAGCGACCTGCGCGACCAGGGCAAGTACGGCGACGCCGCCAAGAAGCTGGGCAAGCTCGCCGAGGGCGAGCTCGCGGCGCCGGTCGGGCTGGCGCGCGCGCGGCTGTTGCGCGCCGACGGCAAGGCCGAGGAAGCCGCGCACGTGGCCGAAGCCGCGGCCGCGCAGATCCCCGCCGACGAGATCCGCGCGCACTTGTACGCGGAGCTGGCCTCGATCTATCTCGAGCGCGGCGACCTGAAGAGCGCCCACGAGGCCGAGCACGCCGCGGCCGACGCGACGCGCAGCTCGGAGTACGCCGCGCAGCTCGCGGTCGAGCTGGCCAAGGCCTACGAGTCACGCGGGCTCTCCGCCGAAGCGCTCGAGCTCTACACGCGCGTGTGGCAGCGCTATCCGCTCACGTCCTCGGCCGAGACCGCGTTCGTGCGCGCCAGCGCCATCGCCGCCGCGAGTGGCGCCCCGGCGCCTCCGCCCGCGGCCCTGGTGGCGCGCGCGGACAAGCTGCGCGAGTCGTTCCGCTGCGACGCGGCGCTGCCGCTGTACGAGACACTCCTGGCGCGGCCCGACACGGCCGCGGTGCAGAAGCCGGGCCTCGAGCGCGGGCGCGCCGACTGCCTGTTCATGGCGCGGCGCTACACCGACGCGGTCGACGCCTACCGCGCGCTCGCCAAGCGCGACCCCAAGGACTTCGAGTCGCGCTTCCAGGAGGCGCGCGCGCTGGCGCGCAGCGGCTCGCGCGATCCCGCGGTCGCGGCGCTCGAGAAGCTGCTGAAGACCAAGGACGAGCTCGAGCGCGCGCGCGTGCGCTCGCTCCTGGCGGTGATCCTCGAAGACAAGGAGCCCGCGAAGGCGCTCGAGCAGCTGCGCAAGGTCGAGAGACAGACCGCCGCGCCGAACCTCGCGTCCGATGCGCGCTGGTCACTGGCCTGGGCCGACCTGCGCGCGGGCGGCGGGCTCGAGGCGGCGCCGCTGCTCGACAAGCTGGCGACGGGCCCGTCGGACGACGTCGAGGTGCAGCGCGCGCGCTACTGGCGCGCGGTCGCCCGCGCCGAGTCCGACGACGAGACACGCCGCGCCGAGGGCACGGCCCAGCTGCAGGAGCTCGCGCGCGATCTCCCGCTTGCGTACTACGGCATGCTGGCCGCGGAGCGGGTGGGCGAGAGCCCGGTCGACAAGCCACTGCTCAGCCCGCGCGCGCCCACGACCGAAGCTCCGGCGCTGCGCCGCGCGCGCCTGCTGGTCGACGGCGGCTTCCCGGAGCTCGCGTCCGACGAGGTCGAGAGCTACGCCGACGGCGCGAAGCTCGACCGAGAGGCGCGCATCCAGACCGCGCGTCTCTTGCACCGCACGGGTGACTCGTTCCGCGCGCTGAAGGTGATCGACGAAGGCTTTGGCGGCACGCTCGACCAGGGCATCGACCCGGGCTGGCGCGAGGCCTGGGAGCTGGCCTGGCCGCGCCCGTTCGGCGAGTGGGTGAGTGGCGCCACGCGCGAGTTCGCGTTCGACCCGGCGCTGGTGTGGGCGATCATGCGCGAGGAGAGCGCCTACCGCGCGCAGGTCAGCTCGCCGGCGGGGGCGCTGGGGCTCATGCAGCTCATGCCGCAGACCGGGGGCAGGGTGGCAGGGGAGCTGGGCCTGTCCGGGTTCGTGGCCGAGCGCCTGTACGATCCCGAGACCAACATTCGCCTCGGCACCTACTACCTGCGCTCGCTGATCGAGCGCTTCGGGGGCTCGCGGCCGTTCGCGATCGCGTCGTACAACGCCGGGCCCGACGCCGTCGGCCGCTGGCTCGAGAAGGACGCGCAGGTCAAGCCCGACGTGTTCGTCGAGTCAGTCACCTACGGCGAGACACGGCGCTACCTGCGGCGCGTGCTGCGCTCGTACCGCGTGTACCAGCTGCTCTACGGCGACGAGGTGCGGCCTCCCGCGCCGCCTGCCGCGGTCGCCGCACCGCCCCCGGAAGAGGCTCAACGCGAGGCCGTGTCGGGCCGATAGCGCGCGCATGGTGAAGCTGGTTCTCCTGTTCGTGGTGCTGGTCGCCGCGGCCGGCGGTGGCCTCTATTGGAACTACAACCGCAACGCCGGCATGGAGGCCGACCTCCACAAGCCGCGGCCGTTCGCGAACCTGTCCACGCCCGATCTCGTGAAGCTGATCGCGGCCTACGAGGCCGAGACCAAGCGCGCCAAGGCGCGCGTCGCCGCCGCCCCGGGCGGCGAGGACGCGATCGACCGCAAGGGCGAGAGCGATGTGGGCGGCAAGGCCGAGGCCTTCGCCGCCTTCCAGCGTCAGAACGAGGCGTGGAAGGCGCAGCGCGGCGCCGCCATGGAGCACCAGGTAGAGCTCGAGCAGCTGAAATTCGAGAAGACCATCCGCGACCGCCACCTGGACGACCCCACGGAGGTGTTCAAGCGGCGGCTGCTGACCTTCTAGGGACCTGCGCTCGAGCTAGTCCTCCTCGTCCGCCGGCTCTTCCTCGGGCTCTTCGATCTCGGCGGGCTCGGCGGTGGCTCCTGCACCCGGATCGTCGATCTCGATGTCCTCGATCTCGAGGTCCTCCGGATCGATCGGCGTGTCGAGGTCTTCGCTCTCCTCGACCGGCGGCGGCGGCTTCACGGCCTTCTTCGGCGCCGGGGCCGCGGCCTTCTTGGCGCGCGTGCGCTTGGGCTTCTCGAAGGCGGGTGACTGGCGCTGGTCGGCGCCGCACTTGGGACAGCGCGGCTCCGGCTTCTGCATGTCGTAGAACTTGGCCTGGCACGAATAGCAGACCCACTTCTGGCCGAGCTTCGTTTTTCGGGCGGCATCCATGCGGCGGGGCTCCTTGTGAAGGCGGGGGTATACCACGGGATCCGGGGAGAGCAAGCGACGTTCCGATGGCGGGAATCACTTCGGGGGTTCGGGCGGCAGGGCGTAGAATCTGCACGTGGCCAAACGCAGCCGGGAGCGGGTCGAGATCGAAGCTCCAGCGGAGCTGCGCTCGGAGCTGCGCGCC
>DATKAO010000100.1 GCA_035498015.1 Myxococcota bacterium | reverse complement strand
TCGCGATGCCGCTGCGCGAGCTCCTGCGGCTCGAGCGCGTCGAGAAGCCGCAGGTCGAGTGGGTCGGCTCGCGCCGCTTCCTGAAACACCGCGGGCGCACGATCCCGCTGGTGCGGCTCGAGGACGTGCTGCCCGTGCGCGGCGGCGGCGAGGAGGCCGACGAGTTCTTCGTGCTGATCCCGCGCCTCGAGGGACTCGAGGCCGGCATCATCGCCACGCGCATCGTCGACACGCTCGAGTCCGACGCGCAGCCCGACCGCTCGCAGCTCAACGCGCCGGGCCTCGCGGGCTCCGCCATCATCGAAGACCGACTCACTCTGTTCCTCGACGCGCCGCGCCTGCTAGAGGCGGCGGGCATCGAGAGGACGAACCCGACATGAACGCCACGGGCTCGCTCGAGCGCCGCTACTGCACGTTCTACCTGGGCGACGAGTGCTACGGGATCGACATCCTCACCGTGCGCGAGATCAACCGGCAGGTGCAGATCACGCCCGCGCGCGGTGCGCCCGCCGCGGTGCGTGGACTCATGAACTTGCGCGGACAGATCGTGACGGTGATCGATCCCGCCGTCCGGCTCGGCTACCCCGCGCGCGAGCAGAAGAAGAGCACGCGGCTCGTGATCCTGAAGACCAACTCGGACCTGGCGAGCCTGGGGCTCGGCGATCTGGCCACCAACGACGAGCTGGCGGGCTTCTGGGTCGATCGCATCTCGGACGTGATCACGGTTTCGGAAGATCAGATCGCCCCGGCTCCGCCCGATCAGTCCGGGAAGAACGACCATCTGTTGGCCGCGGTGGTGCAGCTCAAAGATCAAGTGATTCGCATCGTCGATCCGAGCGCGCTCTTGCGGCTCGGCGACACGGAGTAGGCATGGCCGAGACGCTCAAGGTTCTCATCGTCGACGACAGCGCGATCTACCGCAGCTTGGTGCAGGGGTGTCTCCGCGAGATGCCCGACCTAGCTTGCGTGGGCACGGCGGGCGACGGCAAGGACGCGATCGCCAAGGCCGCCGAGCTGCGCCCCGACCTGATCCTGCTCGACGTCGAGATGCCCGTGATGGGCGGCGTCGAAGCCATGCCCAAGCTCCGCCAGTTACTCCCGAACGCGGGCATCATCATGGTGTCGAGCCTGACCACCAACGGCGCGAACATCACCATGGACGCGCTGCAGGCGGGCGCGTTCGACTTCGTGACCAAGCCGCAGGTGAAGCCCGGCGAGGATGGCTTCGCCGCGCTGCGCGAGCCGCTGTCGACGGTGATCGACGCCTTCCGCGAGGGCCGCGCGCAGCGCGCCAAGCCCGCGAAGGTGCAGAAGCCCAAGGGCGCGCGCGGCAAGGCGCCCGTGATCGACGTGGTGGCGATCGGCAGCTCGACGGGCGGGCCGAGCGCGCTGGCCGAAGTGATTCCCATGCTGCCCGCCGACCTGCGCGTGCCGGTGCTGATCGTGCAGCACATGCCGGCGCGCTTCACGGCGTCGCTCGCGACCTCGCTCGACCGGCGCTCCAAGCTGCGCGTGCGCGAGGCCGAGGAGGGCCGCCCGCTGCGCGCCGGCGAAGTGCTGGTCGCCCCCGGCGGCAAGCATCTCGAGATCGCCATGCAGGACTCGGAGCCGTTCGTGCGGCTCACGACCCAGAAGCCGGTGAACTCGTTCCGGCCCTCGGTCGACGTGCTGTTCAAGTCACTCGCCCAGTCCGTGCCCGGCAAGGCGCTGTGCATCGTCATGACCGGCATGGGCGCAGACGGGCTCGAAGGCGTGAAGGCCGTGCGCCAGGGCGGCGGCTGGTGCATCGCGCAGGACCAGGCCAGCTGCGCCGTCTACGGCATGCCGCGCTCGGTGATCGAGGGCGGCGAGGCCGACGAGGTGCTCGCGCTCGACGCGATCGCGACTCGCATCCAGGGGATCGCCAAGGCTACATGAACGTTCCCAGCTTAGAGAGACACGAGTTCGACCTCCTGCGCGGGTTGATCGAGACCTGGTGCGGGATCTCGCTCGAAGACGCGAAGATGTATCTCGTCGAGACACGCTTGCGCGAAGTCGTGGTCGAGACGGGCTGCTCGAGCTTCGGCGAGTTCTACCACAAGGCCAAGAGCGCAGGCGCCACGCTGCGCGACCGCATCATCGACGACATGACCACGAACGAGACGTCGTGGTTCCGCGACATGCCGTTCTGGGAGACGATGCGCCAGGTCGTGATCCCCGACTCACTCGAGCGCGCGCGCCAGGACGGCCGCGCGCGCGTGTCGATCTGGTCGGCCGCCAGCTCCACGGGCCAGGAGCCGTACACGATCGCGCTGATGCTGAAGGAGATGGAGCGCGCCGGGGAGCTGCGCGGCTTCCGCGCCGACAGCTTCGACATCCTCGCCACCGACATCAGCCGCAACGCGCTCGCGATCGCCGAAGCCGGCCGTTACGACCCGATCTCCATGCGCCGCGGCCTGCCGCTGCGCCTGCGCGAGGACTATTTCGAGCGCGACGGCCGGATCTCGGTGCTGCGCGACGACGTGCGCAAGCTGGTGCGCTTCAAGCGCATGAACCTGCTCGACTCGTTCGGGAACCTGGGCGTGTACGACATCGTGCTGCTGCGCAACGTGCTGATCTACTTCGCCGCTGCCTGGAAGCGGAACATCCTGGCCAAGACGCGCGACGTCATGCGCGCGGAGGGCACCCTGGCCGCGGGCGCCACCGAGACACTCGAGCTGTACAGCGGCGATTTCACGGTCGTCCGGCACGGACGGTCCACGTACTACCGCTTGAAGGAAGCGTGAGATGAAGGTGTTGGTCGTCGACGACTCCGCGATCATGCGCAAGGTCATCGAGCAGATCCTCGAGATGTTGGGTCACGAAGCCGTGCCCGCGGGCAACGGCATCGAGGCCTTCGAGCGGCTGAAGGAGCACGACGACGTGCAGCTGATCCTGCTCGACTGGAACATGCCCGAGATGAACGGCATCGAGTTCCTGCGCGCGGTGAAGGACCGGCCGGGTCTCTCGAAGATCCCCGTGATCATGCTCACTACCGAGTCCGAGCGCCGCAAGATGATCGAGGCCATCGAGGCCGGCGCCAAGCACTATCTCACCAAGCCCTTCCAACCCGAGACACTGGCGACCAAGATCCTCCAGTGCGTCGAGGCCAGCGCATGACCCGGCGCAGCAGCACCTCGCGCAAGCTCAATCTCGCGGCGCTCGCGTCATTGGCCGTGCTCGGCGGCCTGTTCGGCGCGGCTGAGCTGGGCCCGGCGTCGTGGGGCGACGCGCTGCACCTGGCGCTGTGCCTGGTGGCGCTCGGCTCGGTGGCGGGCATCTGGATCTGGCTGCGCGGCGCGCTGCTCTTGCCGCTGGAAGACGCGGCCGCCGCCTTCGAAGCCGGCGACGACGCGCTGCTCAAGCGCCTGTCGAACACGCTGCCGCCCGGCGAGCTGCGCAGCATCCTCGAAGGCAGCGACGCCCTCGTCGCGCCGCTGCGCTCCGACGCCCTGCGCGTGCGCGCTGCCGCCGACGCGCTGGGCCGCGTGTGCGGCGCGCTCCAGCCGGCGACCGACACGCTCGAGCAGGCCGCGGCGGGCCTGTTGCGCGACACCGAGGAGATGCACGACGCCAGCGAGACCACCATCTCGGCCATCCAGGCCGTGGCGGCCGCGGTCGAGGAGTCGAGCGTCAACGTGCGCGACGTGGCCAAGGGCGCGGGCGCGGTGTCGGAGCACATGAGCTCGGCGGTGTCCGCGATCGAGACCTTCAATGACTCGATCCGCTCGGTGAACACCGCGGTCGAGGAGATGAGCGCCTCGCTGCGCGACGTGTCCTCGAGCTGTCACCACTCGGCCGACGTCGCGGTGCAGGCCGCGCGGCTCGCCGAGGAGACCAACCAGACCGTGGCGGTGCTCGGCACCGCGGCGCGCGAGATCGGGCGCGTGGTCGACGTGATCAACGACATCGCCGACCAGACCAACCTCCTGGCGCTGAACGCCACGATCGAGGCCGCGAGCGCGGGCGACGCGGGCAAGGGCTTCGCTGTGGTCGCGAACGAGGTCAAGGAGCTGGCGCGCCAGACCGGTGCGGCGACCGAGGAGATCGCGAGCAAGGTCGACGGCATCCGGCGCACGACCGAGGGCGCGGTGAGCTCGATCGAGCGCATCGGCGCGATCATCCAGACCATGCGCGAGGCCACGCAGACCATCGCCACGGCGGTCGAGGAGCAGACGGCGACCAGCGCCGAGATCAGCTCCTCGGTCGGCACGGCGGCGGGCCGCGCCGACGAGATCACGAGCTCAGTTCAGCGCGCGGCCAGCACCACCCAGGGCGTGGCGCGCACCACCGACGAGCTGTCGAGCGGCACCAACGAGATCGCCCGCAATGCGGCCCACGCCTCCACGGGCGCCGGCTCGCTGCGGCGCAAGGTCGACTCGGTGCGCGCGGCCGCCCAGAAGACGCGTGACTTCGCGAGCGGCGCCGCGGCTTCGCTGGCCGAGATCAACGCGCAGGTGACGCAGATCCGCACGGTGCTCTCCGACTCTCGCGGGGACTGAGCGCACGAGATAGTCTCGGGAGTCGTGGACCGGCGCACGCGCATCGAAGCACTGCTGCGCGCGGCTTTCGCGCCGCTCGAGCTCGAGGTCGCCGACGAGAGCCAGAAGCACCGCGGCCACGCCGGCGCCGCGGGCGGCGCGGGTCACTTCCGCGTGCGGCTGGTCTCGGAGCGCTTCCGCGGCGCGGCACGGCTCGCGCGCCACCGCATGGTGCACGAGGCGCTGGCCGCCGAGATCGGGCCCGAGATCCACGCGCTGGCGCTCGACCTGGCCGCGCCGGACGAAGTGACTCGATGAGGTCGACGGCCGGGCCCGTCTACGCGCTCACGGGCACCATCTTCGGCGTGGCCCTGGTGATGACGCTGCTCGCGCCGCGGTTCATGCCGAAGGCGGCCGCGGCCCCCGCGGCCTTCGGCTCAGTGTCCGAGCGATCCTTCGCGCGGCGGGAAGAGCCTGCGCAGCAAGCCGTCCGCCGGCCCGCCGCGGTAGCGTCGGAAGCGCCAGTGCCGGTAGACGTACTCGCCGGCGAAGAGCGCGCCGAGAAACGCGTACGCCAGCGCACCCGTGTACGCCGCCCACGCCTCGCGTGAAGCCCACAGCGCGAGCGCCGCGCACACCGCGCCGTTCAGCACGAAGAACGCGCACCACACCGCGGTCACTCGCCGGCAGTACGCGACCTCGTCCGCGGGCAGCTCTCCGACCTGAGCGCGCGCGAGTCTCTCGATGGCGCTCTGCGGCCGGCCGAGCGAGACGGCGAACACGCCGAACATGGCGGCGTTGAACACCGCGGGCGCCAGCAGCAGCGCCCGCGCGTCGCCCCAGAGCGCGGCCGCGAGGCTCGCCGAGCCGAACACCACGGCGACCGGCGCGAACACGCGCGCGGTCGCGGCCAGCCTCTGCCGCGAGACCAACGCGAGCCGCAGCAGCAAGAGCCCCAGCGTGAACAGCCCGATCGAGCGCGGCGACGCCCGCCCGAGCGCGAAATACACCGCGAACGGATAGAGCACGATCGCCAGCGCTTGCAGGGCTGCCACGTGCGTCAAAATACGCGCCGAGGCGCGCTTCGTGCATACTCGGGACGCAACCGGAGGGTCAGGGTGAGTGCCAGCGGAGCGAGCGCATGGGCGAACATGGCCGAGCGCGGATCCCTGCGCGCGCTCGCGTTGTTGCGCGGCTGGCACCGGCTGTTCGGGCGCCGGCTCTCGGTCGCGCTGCTATTCCCGATCGTCGTCTACTTCTTCGTCACCGGCCGCGCGTCGCGCGACGCCTCGCGCGACTTTCTGCACACGCTGTGGGCCACGCCCGAAGGCCGGGAGAGCCTGGGCAGGCCACCGCGCGCGCGCCATGTGTTCCGTCACCTGTTCGCGTTCGCCGAGAATCTGCTCGATCGCATGATCCTGTGGAGCGGCGACGGCGGGCTGATCCGGATCGACAACCACGGCCGCGAGCTGGTCGAGGCGCTGGTGCGCGAGAAGCGCGGCGGGATCCTGCTGAGCTCGCACCTGGGCAGCTTCGACATGCTGCGCGAGCTCTCGGCGCAGACCGGCATCGTGCTGAACGTGCTGATGTTCACGCGCCACGCGCCGGTCATCAATTCGTTCTTCGAGAGACTTCAGAACGGGCGCAAGCTGCGGCTGATCCGCGTGGAGCCCGGGTCGCTCTCCACGGCGTTCGACATGCGCCAGGCCATCGCGCGCGGCGAGTTCGTGGGGATCCTGGGCGACCGCATCTGGCCGTCCGAGCAACACCGCACGGTGTCGGTCTCGTTCCTCGGCCGGCAGGCGCAGTTCCCGCTCGGCCCCTACCTGCTGCAGGGCGTGCTCGGCTGCCCGATGCTGCTCACCACCTGCGTGCGCATCGGACCCGCGAGGTACCGCGCGACCACCGTGTCGTTCGCGCCGGCGGGCGTGGTGCCGCGCGGCGAGCGCCAGAAGTACGCCGAACAGCAGGCGCAGCGCTTCGCCGAGGCGCTGGAGCGGGGCATCCTCGAGACGCCCTACCAGTGGTTCAACTTCTTCCGCTTCTGGGACAGCGCCGGGCGCGACTAGAGTCACTTGGCCGCCGGGCTGGCCGGCAGCTCGACCCAGAAGCGCGTGCCGCCCCCGGGCAGGTCTTCGAAGCCGATGTCGCCGCGGTGCGCCGCGACGATGCGCTTGGACACGTACAGGCCCAGGCCCGTGCCCGCGCCGGGCGGCTTGGTGGTCACGAAGGGCGCGAACACCCGCCCGCGCTCCGCGGCGTCGATGCCGGAGCCCGTGTCGTCGATCTCGATCCGCACCGCTCGGCCCAGGTCGCGCGAGCGCACGCAGATCGTGTGCGCCCGGCCGGCAACCGCGGCGCAGGCGTCGAGCGCGTTGGTCAGAAGGTTCAGGAACACCTGGCCCAGGCGCTGCGCGTCGCCCAGCACCGTGTGAGTCGCGCCGAGGTCGCGCACCAGCTCCGCGCGCGCCGCGGACGGACGTGCGACCAGGCGCAGCGTCTGCTCGAGCACGTCGTCGATGCGCAGCGGCGTGTACTGCGAGTGGGGCGAGCGCGCCAGGGAGAGCAGGTCCCGCACCAGGTCCCGGATGCGTCGCGCGCCCTCCGAAGCATCGACCACCAGCTCTTCGGCCAGGGCCACGCCGCCCAGCTCGCGCAGCTTGGCCTCGATGTCGTGGATGCGCGCCGGGGCTGCGCCGCCGGCCAGCGCGCCGACCTCGCGCCGGTAGCCCGAGAGTGTCTCGGCCATGGCCGCGCAGGTCTGGGCCAGCTCCGAGAGATTCCCGAGCACGTAGGTGATCGGGTTGTTGATCTCGTGCGCCATTCCCGCCACCAGCGTGACGAGCTCCACGTCGTCCGGCTCCAGATTGGGCGCCATTTTTCCTCCTATCGGCAGAAGTCCCGCAACTTGCGCGCATATCCATCCGTCTCTTTTCCTTGCGTGACTGTGAGAGCCCCGCAGCGCGCGTCCCGTTGGGCACACGCGTTGCATTTCCCGCCGCGCGATGAATCCCTACCGCTGTGCCTGCAAGTCGGCTCTCTATGTTCTCTTCAGCGCCTTCGCGCTCGCCGCGAGCGGCGCCTCCGGCGCCACTCTCACCGTGACCGGATACACGCTGGGCGACTACGTGAACGTGGTCTCGCCGGGCCACACCGGGACGGTCGCCACCGCGGAGCTCAACCTCGGCTTCGGCGGCACCACGGGCTACAGCTACTGCGTCGACCTCGCGCAGAGCATCACCGTCGGCACCACCACCGGCTGGGACGCCCTGAGCGCCGAATCCTCGTCGCAGCTGATCCGCGCGGCGTATCTGGTCGACACCTTCCACCCGCAGCTCGACTCGCTGATGTCGACCTTCGGCGTGACCAAGCAGACCACGATCGCGGCGCTGCAGGTCGCGGTGTGGGAGGTCATGGGCGAGGCCCCCGGCGACTACGACCTCGGCAGCGGCTCGTTCTCGATCACGAAGGCGAGCGCCAGCCTGCTGAGTCTCTCGAACCTGATGCTGGGCTCGCTCGCCAACGCGAACCTGACCAGCTTCGACAGCGACGCCATCTGGCTGCAGAGCCGCACCTACCAGGACCAGATGTTCTACCCCCGCGTGAACCCGATTCCCGAGCCGGGCACGATGCTGCTCTACGGGTTCGGGGCGCTGATCGCCGCCTTCGGTCTGCGCAGGAAGGCCTGAACAAAGAGCGGGTTTGCGCGCTGCGCTCCGGGCTAAAACCCTTCGGTCGCTGCTTCGCGAGTACGCTCCAGACGCTCCCTCCGGGTTTTGCCCGGCCGCGCGCGCGAATCAGATTCGTCCGCTTCCACAAAATTTGGAAACGCGTCGACCCGATTGCCTCGTCGACCCTGCAGTCCGCGCCCGATGGCACAGCGAACGC
>DATKAO010000099.1 GCA_035498015.1 Myxococcota bacterium | reverse complement strand
GGCGCGGATGACCCGCCTGGCGTCTGTCGAGCAGCCGGTAGAATCCTTGCCATGAGCGAGTCGAAAAGCGTGCCGCCCGACCATCCAGGAGTCTGGTTCCCCCCGCCCTTGATCTACGTGCTGTTCTTCCTGGCGGGGCTGATGCTCGATCGCCTCGTGCCGCTCCCGCGACCGCCCGCCACGCTGGCCCGCGCGCTGGGCGCGCTGTTCGTCGCCGCATCGCTCGCGCTCGTGGCCTGGACCCTCCCGCGCTTCTGGTCCGGCGGGAACACCGTCGTGACCATCCGGCCGACCGTCTCGCTCGTCGTCGAGGGGCCGTTCCGCTTCACGCGCAACCCCATGTATCTCTCGCTCGTGCTCCTGTACGCGGGAGTGTCTTTGCTGCTCGGCCTGGTCTGGCCGCTGCTCCTCGGGCCCGGGCTCGTGTGGATCGTCGGCGAGTGGTGCATTGGCCCGGAGGAGCGCTATCTCGAGCGGAAGTTCGGAGACGAGTACCAGCGCTACCGCGCCCGCATCCGCCGCTGGATTTGAGACGCTGCGTTCGCCGGCGAGCGTTGACACATTGCGGTGTCGCGGTCCAACATCGCCGGCATGACGCTCGGCTCCGAAGAGATACTCGAGAGCGCGCGCGCCCTCGCGCCGGCGGTCGCCAAGCGTGGCGACGAGATCGCCAAGCTGCGGCGGTTGCCCGGCGACCTCGTCAGCGAGCTCAAGACCGCAGGCGCATTTCGCATGCCCATGCCCGCGGCGTGGGGCGGACCCGAGATGTCGCCGCGCGCGCAGAACGAGGTGGTCGAGATTCTCTCGGCTGCGGACGCTTCCGTGGGCTGGTGCGTGATGATCGGCTCCGACGCCGGCTTCTTCGGGTCCTTTCTCGACGAAGCCGTCGCGCGTGAGATCTACCCCGACCTCGACATGGTGACTGCCGGACTGGCCCACCCGGTCGGACGGGCCGTGCGTGTCCCCGGGGGTTACCGAGTCTCGGGGCGCTGGGCGTTCGGCAGCGGCTGCACGCACGCCGACGTGATGCTGGCCGGCTGCTTGATCCTCGACGGCGATCAGCCCGTGCTCGGCGCGAACGGCCTGCCCGAGTCACGCATGCTCCTGGCACCGTCCAGCGGCTTCGAGGTGCTCGACACCTGGCACACGACGGGGCTTGCGGGCAGCGGCAGTCACGACTACACGACTCACGACCTGTTCGTGCCGGAGGAGCACGGCTTCAGCCTTCGAGCCGCCCAAGCGCAAGGAGCCCCTCTATCAGTTCTCGGGCATGTTCATCACCAACATGCACGGCGTGGCATTGGGCATCGGCCGGCGCGCGATCGACGTCGTGCGCGCGCTCGCGGAGTCGAAGATGCTGATGCCCGAGATGACGTTGATGCGCAACGCGCCGCGCGTGCGCATCGGACTGGCACGCGCCGAGGGCATGCTGGGCGCGGCGCGCGCCTACACCTATGACACGATGGATCGCGTGTGGGAGGCGCTGCAGCGAGACGGCCGCTTGTCACGCGAGCTGCGTCTCCACCTGACGCTGTCGCGCATGGCCGCGTTCGACATGGCGCGCGACGTGGCGCAGCTCATGATCGACATCGCGGGCTCGAGCTCGATCTACGCGAGCTCGCCGCTCGACCGACTGCTGCGCGACGCGATCACGGTGCGCACGCACATCGCCGTCCAGAGCCGACTCATGGAAATGGTGGCGCCGCTCGTCGTTGGTGAGGATCCGTTCTTTCCGTTCCTGTAAGAGCGCCTATCTCGTCGTGCTCCTGGCGCTCGCGCCTTCGGGCGGCGTCGCCGTCGGACAGCTTGCCGTGGTGGGGGCGCGCAGCGGGGCGAGCTGGGGCGGCGGGGCACTCCGGTGAGTCATCCACGCTCCCCTGAACCCGGGGCGAACTCCCGGCTTCCCCCGATGCCCGGGAGGAGCGGCCCGATCGATGCTGGGGGCATTCGGGCCGTCGGGCCGGGCGTCGGGTGGCGGGCGGAACGACGTGCCTCTCTGAGCTGGAGCCAGGACCGTGGAACGCGAGCCCTACTTGGTGCTGGCCTCGAGCCCCGCGGAGCGCAAGGCGCGCTCCGTCGAGCAGCCGCGGCCCGGAGACGCGCCCGGTGAGCGCGCGCTGCCCCTCCAGCTGGACGCTCGGCGAGCTGGTCGCGATCCCGCGTGGCGCAGGCGGCCGGCGCGGCGGAGCTCGGCTTCGAGCCGGCGCTCGAGGTGATGCGACGACGGAGAGGTCGGCCGCGGCAACCGCGTGAACGGCCTGATCACGCCCCAGCGGCCGATGACCCTCGAGGCCGCCTCCGGCAAGAATCCCGTGACACACGTGGGAAAGCTCTACGGCTGGGCCGCGCCGCGCATCGCGCAGGAGCTCGTAGATCGGATCGACGCTGCGCACGCCCGACGGCGCGCTGCCCGAGCCCCTTCGCGCCCAAGCCGAGGACATCGCCCGCGCCGAGCTGGCCCGCCTGAAGGGGCCGTGGTGCCAGGAGTGGCTCGCTCGTACGGAGTGAGTGCCTGAGACACTCCTGCCGCCCGAGCCGCGCGACTCTAGCTCGGGCGACTTCTCCGCCGAACCGCAGCCACGAGAACCCCGGCTGCGAGCAGCGCCGCGCTGCCAGGCTCCGGCACGACGTTCGCGTCGGTCGCCGAGAAGGAGATCGTCTCTCCGGGCACCGGACCGCTGTCATCGCCCACGATGCTCGAAATGAGCGCCTGGTCGAACACGATCGAGAAGTCCGGCTGGGTCTGGGCCGTGATGTCCGTATACACGAGCAGTGAGGCGTTGGCGAAGGCGGAGCCGTTCGCGAACGCGGCGGCCAGCGCAGGCGAGGTCGCGTCGACGGCCCGGTGAACCGAGAAAACGTTGTCGGTGATGGTGAGTGAGTCGATCGGAATCACGCCCGGCCGGCCCGGCGGAGACCCCGACCCGCCCGTGCCGGGCAGCGCGAGATACAGATAGGTCGCGGGCGAGGCGAACTGAAACGAGACGTTCTCTGAGGGCTGCGAGTTGAACGTCCCGGTCTGGATGCTGCTCACGATGATGTCGTGGAGCAGGATCTTCTCGTACGGCTCGCTCGTCGTGATCGGCTGTTTGAAGAAGGCAATCTCTCCGTCCGTGCTCGTGCCCTGGAGGAGGGCCTGCTGCAGCGACGACGAGGTCGAGTCGATGATCTGCGTCTCGGAGAACGTGTGCGAGCCCAGCGAGAGCGAGCGGACCAAGGTGGCATCGGGCAGGCCGGGCGGCTGCGACTCACCGGTCACCCCATCGAGCTTCAGGTAGCTGGTGTAGCCGGCACGCGCGAAACGCGCCGTACCACAGAGAACGACGGCCAGAAGCAGCCCGGTGAGCGCGATGATGCGGCGCGCGTTCATGAAAGATCCCCTCCCGTCGAGACCCCAGTCTACACCGGGCGGTGGAGCCCGGGATGAGCGGGCACTCATCGAAGACGCCGCGCTACGATCTGACCGGGGGTTAGGCCATGGTCTTGCTGGCGCATCGTCCGCTGCTCCTGTTCGTCGTCTCGTTCGTCGGCCTCTGGCTCGCGGCCTGGGTGGGGGCGGCCCTGTTCCGGCGCCTGCGGCCGGAGATCGACTCACAGCGCGAGGACTACGGCGTGGTGCAGAGCGCCGTGCTGACCCTCCTGGCGCTGATCGTGGGCTTCACGTTCTCGATGGCGGTGACTCGCTACGACCAGCGCAAGAACCTGGAGGAGGAGGAGGCCAACGCCATCGGCACGGAGTATCTGCGGGTGGACATGCTGCCCGCGGCCGATGCCCAGAAAGCGCGCGCGCTGCTCGTGGCCTATCTCGATCAGCGCATCCTCTACTACACGACGCGCAACGATCAGGAGCTCGCGCGAACCATCGACCGGACCGCCCAGCTGCAGAACGACCTGTGGTCGGCCGTTGCACCGGCGGCCCGCGCCCAGCAGACCCCCGTGATGACGGCCGTCGTCATGGGCATGAACGACGTGCTGAACTCACAGGGCTACACCACCGCGGCGTGGTTGAACCGGATTCCGGACGGTGCCTGGGACCTGCTCGGGGCCATCGCGGTGTGCGCCATGATGGTGGTCGGCGCGGGCGCGCACGAGAGCAGGGTTCGGTTCGCCCTGTTCATGATCCTGCCGCTCGTGCTCAGCATCTCGCTCTTCATGATCGCCGACATCGACGCCCCCCGGCGCGGAGTCATCCGCGTGATGCCGATGAATCTCGAGATCCTGCAGCAGTCACTGGCGTCGCACTGATGGAGCATCGATGGTCATCGTCACGATGGGTGTGTCGGGGGCGGGCAAGTCCACGCTCGGGCGAGCGCTGGCCCGGAAGCTCGGCTTCCACTTCGAGGAAGGCGACGACTGGCACGACCCGACGAGCGTCGAGAAGATGCGCCGGGGTGAGTCGCTCAGCGACGAAGACCGGCAGCCCTGGCTCGAGCGACTGAATCGAGCGATCCGCGAGTGGGTCGCCTCGAAACGAGGCGTCGTCCTCGCATGCTCCGCGCTGCGGCGCTCTCACCGGCAGGTGCTCCGCTCGGGGCTCCCTGACCCGACCCAGCTCCGGTTCGTCTTCCTCGACGGGAGCCGCGAGGAGATCGAACGACGGCTCCGCGCGCGCGCAGGTCACTTCATGCCTGTAGCGCTCCTGTCCAGCCAGCTCGAGACCCTCGAGCCACCGGATCCCGGCGAGGCGATTCGCCTCCGAGTCGGCACCCCCGTCGACCGAGCAGTCGAAGCGGCAATCGACGAGCTCGGCTCATGCTGACCGAATTCGCTGCCCCAGGATGGCGATGCAGCTTCGCAACTTCTTCGCAGCCCTCTCTACCGCCCTGGCGATCGGCTTCTCGATGCTCGCGTTCGGCCTGTCCGCGACGATCGCGCGCGCCGACGCCGACCTGCACAAGGTGAATCACATCATCATCGTGATGCAGGAGAACCGCTCCTTCGATCACTACTTCGGGGCGCTGCCCTACGTGCCCGGAGGCCCGTATCACGGTGGCCTCGGCTTCTGCCCCAAGAACGACCATCGCTGCGTCGATGGGCTCTCCTGCAGGGTCGACTCGCAAGGCGGCTTCCGCTGCGCGAATGCGAACCTCGACGACGACGGCAGCATCGTCCACTCGTTTCACGAGCAGAGCTTCTGCGTCGGGCCCGATCTCGACCATTCGTGGAAAGGGAGTCACAAGGAGCTCTTCTTCGAGCATCCGGCACTCACACGCTTCTTCAGCCCCGCCGATGGGTTCGTGCGCCAGAACGACGCCACCACCGAGGGGCAGCCCGACGGTGGCGTCGAAACCCCCACCGACGACGACACGATGGGCTTCTACACTCAGGACGATCTCCCGTTCTACTACGCGCTGGCGCAGACCTTCGCGATCGACGACCGCTACTTCTGCTCGGTCATCGGGCAGACCTTCCCGAACCGGTCGTATCTCATGGCCGCGACCTCGTTCGGGCACCTCACGACCTCCGAGATCACGCCGCCGCCCGAGGGCTACAAGCCGATCACGGGCACGATCATGGACCTGCTCGACTCGAACGGCGTGTCTTGGGTGGACTACTTCGCGGAGATCCCCCAGTCGTTCACCTTCCGCCCGTCCGCGTTCCCCTTCGTGACTCCACACACTCAGCCGCTCTCGGCGTTCCTGGCGCAGGCGCGGACGGCACGCTGCCGGCGGTCTCCTTCGTCGATCCGATCTTCGGAATCATCTTCGGCGGCGCCGCGGAAAACGACGAGCATCCGCCCACCGACGTCAGGAAGGGCGAGGGCTTCGTCTCGACCGTCGTCAACGCGGTGCGGAACGGCCCGAACTGGCAGGACTCGATCATCTTCATCGTGTACGACGAGCACGGCGGCTTCTACGACCACGTCGCCCCGCCGCGGGCGCGACAGGGCAAGCACACCGATGCCCGCAATCCCGACGGCATCGATCCCGGCCTGTGCGCCGACCTGTCGAACCCACCCGCCAGCACGCAGCCGGGCGGCGGCGCGAACTGCAGCGTAGTGAGTCCGGCCGAGGCACTCGCCATCTGCCCGACCTTCACCACGACCGGACCCTATCCGCCCGAGTGCGCCAACTTCGACCAGCTCGGCGTCCGCGTGCCGTTCATCGCCGTCTCACCGTTTTCGAAGCCGCACTACGTCTCGCACACGGTCGGCGACCACGCCTCGCTCCTGGCGCTGATCGAGAAGCGCTTCCTCAGCAACAACCAGGGCAACGGCGAATCACACATCCAACATCTGACTGCGCGCGATGGCAGCGCCGACACGCTCGAGGACATGTTCAACTTCTCGCACCCGCCCTCCCTCGACGCGGTGGTTCCAACGGCGCCGGGCGCGAGCCCGTCGGATCCAGGCTGTCCGTTCGTCTCGCCGGGGACGTAGCCGGTCAACGTGCTCTTGGCGTTGCCCAGGGGCCCATCGGAGTGAGCTCGGAGGGTGAGTCGAACGGCCGCGGCCGGCGTCTTCATCGCTGAAGGACGTGTCGGACAGCGGCGTGCCCCGAGCCGGAACCGGGGCGTAGCAGGAGCGACTCTTGACGCACACACTTGCGCGACGAGACTAGGGTCGTCGGGCTTTCAGAGGAGCGAGGTCATGGCGACTCAACGTGCAAGAAGCTCGGTCTCACGCGGCCGCAGCGGCGCCTACGGCGAGATCAAGCGCGGCGTGCAGCACCTGGAGAGGTCGATCGGCGAGATCCAGAAGGGTCTGCGCGATGCGGAGCGCGCGATCGAGGCCGACGCGCGGCAGCGTATCCGCGCGCTGCGCAAGGATGCGAGCGCCGAGCTCGCGGCTCTACGGCGCCGGCACCGCGATGTCGCGCGCATTCTCGACAGGCTGTCGGCCGCGGCCGAGGGATCCTGGAAGCAGATGAAGAGGTCGGCGGACGCGGTGCTCGGCGAGGCCGTCGGCACCGCGGCGTCGCTCGTGAAGCGCCTGAACAAGTCGCTGCCGCGCTGAGAAGTGACTCGTGCGCTCGTGGCCGTCTTCTGCGCAGTCAGCTTCTCCAGCGGCTGTTCGCCCGCTGCGAGAGGGCGCGGAACATCGTTTCCGCCCAGCGTCCCGTATGTGCTGCTTTCTCGTAAGGTCTCTTAGGCATACGACTCACCGCGCCGCGTTGGAGTAGACGCGGGAAGTTGCAGTGGCCCTCAGCCGCCGCTCGGAAGGCCGAGGTGACCGACGCTGGCGGCTCCGTACGCTCCGCCCGTCGCGATGGAGTTCGCGAAGATCGAGTGACTCAAGGCGGCGCCGGAGGTCTCACCGTAGACATCGTTGAGCCCCGGGGCTACGAGACTGACGTCGAAGCAGGGATAACTCCCGCCCACACAGCCGCTGGCACATACCCCAGCCCGGAGACTCGCGCTTCGGCCCGGCCGAACCAGTCACGCAGAGGTTTCGTGTGATCCCCGCTGGTGGACCCTCAGACACCACGGAGGGCCACGGTGAGGCCCATCCCGGAAGCGTGGCTAACGGTCGGGCGGCGGCTCGTACGGAAAGAGCGGCGCGGGCGACGCAGGTGGCGTTGCCGTAAGAATGAAGCTGTAGCTCCCGGTCGACGCGTAGGCGGTGCTCGGGCTCGTGTTGACGCTAGCGGAGACCAAGACTGTGTACTGGTGCCCGGCCACGAGCGCGCCTGTGCTGCTGAACTGCCCGGCAGCGCTCGTCTCGAAGACGAACACGTTCCCCGCGGTGACGTCGATCAGCTGAGCGATCGTGCTGGTCGTGCTCGGTCCAGAGCTCGAGCCACCAGACAGCTGTCCCGTGAACGAGTAGGTCGCAGCGGCATCGGCGATGAAGCTGATCGAGAAACGCGAGATCGAGCTCACTGCGTTTGGATGTCCCCCGAGACTCGCCGCGCCGGATCCCGTCATCGAGGTCGTGCCGACCTGGGAGTCCTGCATAGAGGTGTTCCCGGCGTCGCCAGTGACGGAGCCGCTGAAGGGGGCGAACGAGCTCGGTGGGCTCTGAGTCGGCCCGAAGATCTGGCACTGGGGCGGCGCAGGGGGCGGGGCGAGAAAACAAGTCTGTTGCATGATTCCGACGATTCGCGCATCGGACTGAAGGGTCAGCGCGGCCGCCGTACCGCTCGATCCCGCAACCCCCAACAGAAGACAGAACGCCGTGACTCCAGCGGACCACATATCGAGCTCCCTCCTAGAGGGATTCGAGTCTGTTCGAGCCGGGGGGAGCGCACATCTCCCATATGGGGTACGTCCGCTGGGGCGACCCCGATTCGGGCACAATGGCTCCATGACCGAGACGGAGTTCGCGGCCCGAGCTGAGCCCGACCGCCGTGCCTGATCCCCGCCCCGTCCGCGGAGTGAATCTCGGCGGCTGGCTCGTGCTCGAGAAATGGATGAAGCCGAGCCTGTTCGCAGGGCTCGCGGCCACGGACGAGACGACTTGGTGCGCCGAGCTCGGCCGCGAGGCGGCGCCGCGCCTGCGCGCTCACTGGGACACGTTCATCACGCGCGACGACTTCGCGTGGCTCGCGGGGGTGGGGATCGACGCGGTCCGGATCCCGGTCGGTCACTGGGTGCTCGGGCCGCCCGTGCCCTACCACCCGAAGTATGGGAAGGACCCGTTCCCGTTCGTCGAGGGCGGGATCGACGTGCTCGATCGCGCGCTCGCCTGGGCGGACGAGCTCGGGCTGCGCGTCGTGCTCGACCTGCACGCCGCGGCGGGCTGCCAGAACGGGTTCGACAACGGCGGGCTCCAGGATGTGTGTGACTGGCACAGACGGCCCGAGTACGTGGCTCACTCGATAGAGCTCCTCGGGCGGCTGGCCCGACGCTACGGCTCGAGTCCGAGTCTCTGGGCGGTCCAGGTGCTGAATGAGCCGCGCTGGGACATTCCGACCGACTTCCTCGAGGACTTCTACCGGCGCGCGTACGACGCCGTCCGTGCTCACTGCGCACACGAGCGCGTCGCGGTGATGTTCCACGACGGCTTCCGCCCGCGCAGCGAGTATCTCGGCTTCTTCGACCCGGCCAGGTTCCAGAACGTCCTCTACGACGTGCACCGCTACCAGTGCTTCGATCCGGAGAGCCAGGCGCTCGACGTGCCCGGACACGTCGCAGCGGCCGCAAGCTGGCGCGACGAAGGAGAGCGGGTCCTGCGCGACCTGGGCGTGCCCGCGATCGCAGGCGAGTGGAGCCTGGGCTTCGACCCCGACGGCTTCACGCGCTCGTGGGAGCGTCCACCCGGCCACCCGCTCGGCGGCATGGACGCGTTCCAGGAAGACACGGCCTATCGCGCCTATGCAGCGGCGCAGCTCCTCGCCTTCGAACGCTTTCGGGGCTGGTTCTTCTGGAGTTACCGCACCGAGACCACGCCGCCCTGGTGCTTCCGCGAGTGCGTCGAGCGTGGCTGGCTGCCTGCGCGCTACTCGTGAGTCACGCAGAGCGGTGAGCCGGGGGCCGGCGCAGCACGAGCCGGTCATGGTGGAATCGCTCGAGCCCCGGGCTCGAGCGGATGGTGAGAAACGCGAGGTCCGGCAGCTCGCGGTGCAGCATCTCGAACATGAGCTGCTCACCACGCGGGTGGAAGGCGTTGGTCGCATCCTGAGTGACGATCCAGGCGGGGCGCTTCAGCAGCGCGCGCGCGAAGGCCAGCCGCTGCTGCTCGCGCAACGGGAGGATGCGCTCCCACTGGCCCACCTTGTCGAGGCGGCGCGCGAGCCACAGGATGCCGGCGCACTCGAGCGCGTGGCGAAGCGCCTTGTCATCGAATACGCTGGGCGGGCTCGGATAGCACAGCGCCTGGCGCAGGCTGCCCTCGGGCAGGAACGGCCGCTGCGGTATCAGCAGCACGCCGCGGTCCTTGTCGCGCGGCAGAAGCACGCGGCCACGGCCCCACGGCCAGAGACCGGCAATCACCTTGAAGAGGGTGCTCGTCACCGTCGAGTCACCCGTGACGAGCAGTCGCTTCCCGCGCCCAAGCTCCGCCGAGAGACCTTCCAGGAGCACCTCCCCCGACGGCTCGGCGATGGACAGGTCCTCGATCGCCAGGCGTCGTTCGGACGATGGACTGACCACGATCCGCGCCGCGCTGGGGGCGCGCGCCTCCGAATCCAATCGCTCCAGGTCCTGGTGCAGCGCCAGCACGCGACCCGCCGCGGTGCGGCAGCTCGCGAGCTCGCCAAGGTTGTCGACCGGCCAGGAGAGCGCTCCCGTGAGGCGCTGGAACGCCTGGGCAGCCTGCATCAGCGCGCCCAGCGTCATGAAGCCTGCGATGTAGCGTGGCGCCGCGACGAGCAGCGGGAACACGGGCAGGAGCCCACCGTAGCCGGTCGAGAACGACACGAGCCCCATGTAGGCGAGTGACTGGCGGTCCCAGCTCCGGATGATCTCCGCGAAGCGCGTGCTCGCGCGTGCGCGCTCGCCCGGCTCGCCGCGCACGAGCGCGATCGCTTCGGAGTGCTCGCGCGCGCTTGCCAGCCCGAAGCGGAAGTCCGCCTCCGCGGTCTGCAGGGCGTTCGTCGAGCGCACGAGCGGGCGCCCGAGCCACCAACCCAGCGCGCTGCCCACGCCCGCGTACAGGAACGCGAGCGGCACCATGAAGCCGGGCACCTGGATCGTGGTGCCACTCACCGTGGCGGGGCCCGAGACCGACCAGAGGATCTCGACGAACAGCCCGAGAGTGAGCACCGAGTAGACCAGCGTGTGCGCGAGCGCGACCGCGCTCTCGGTCGCGATGCGGATGTCTTCCGCGATGCGCTGGTCCGGGTTGTCGTGCGCGGCCGGCGCGAGGAGCAGGCGGTAGTGCCGTCCGCCTTCCATCCAGCGACCTACGAGCTTCAGCGTGAGCCACTCGCGCCAGCCGAGCTGCAGCCAGCGCTTGACCATGAGGTGCGCCGCGGTGACTGCGATCGAGGCCGCGAAGATCGCTGCGAACACGGCCACCTGCACGAGCACCCGGCTCACCGAGCGCGCCTCCAGCGCGTCGAAGAAGTCGCGGTTCCAGTAGTTGCCCCAGACGGTGATGCCCACCTGCCCGCCGGTCAGGATCAGAAGCAAGAAGGTCACACCGCGCACGCGTAGCTTTTGCTCGGAGCTCCAGTAGGGCGTGGCCAGCCGGAGTACTTCGCGCAGGAAGCCAGCCGAAGTGAGGCGCGGAGTCCCGCTCGCGCGCCTGGGCGTTGGCTCGGCCGTCATGAGAGTCCCGAGAGTCTGGCGCGTGCCGGCTGAGGAAGCGAGCGGGGAAGGTCGCTTTGCGGTCTTCGCATTCGATGACGGACCAGACGTCCCATTCGGGAGCCAGGACGTTCGGCGGCTCGTCGGCGCGCTGCGCGTTGATCTCGGCGGTGATTCGCTGGATGCCGAGCGCGGCGCGGGTGCCGTGGGCCTAGCGGCAGTAGCGGCCGAGCTCGCCGACTTCGAGCTCGCCTTGCGATACCAGCTTCCCGTCGATCTCCGACGAGGTGATGTCGAGCTGTGTCTGCGTGCCTTCCGTGAGATCGCGGAGAGTGATTCGCCCGGGATAGGACAGACCGTCCTTCGTCACGATGCGGTCGAGGTCGGCCTTCAGGACGCGGCGCACCCGCTCCTGATCGCCATAGACCCAAGTCTTCACTTTGGTGTAGGAGCCGCGAATCGGGTCACGCGGGGTCGACACCAGCACGAACGATGGGTGCCCTTCGCGAGTTTCGTCGGACAGGCGTTTCGATTCCTCGGTGCGATTCAGACTCATGAAGCGCTCGAAGTCGTCGAACGTGAAGTTCGTTCCGAACACTCCCGCGCCGAGGCCGTCACCCCTGATCTGCTTCGGCACCGCGACGGTTTCGGTATACATGTAGGTGGTGGGCAGACCGCGGTCGTTCTCGAGTGCGACCACTTGGGTCGTAGGCCACCGCGGTGAGCGCAGTGCGCTGGAACGTGCGCCGCGGGTGGTCGTCGGGAAGATCAGCCGGCGGCACTTCGATCCACGGCGTGCCGCGCACTCCGAGAAGTGCCCCACCTTGGCGAGTGACTCGCACTCGAGGCGGAGCGACTCGATCACCTCGGGGCGCAGGAACCCCGGAAGAACGGCCATCCCCCACTCGGAGCGCTCCTCACGGGACGCGCATCACTGCAACAGCATACCCAGAGGCAGGGTACCGCGGAGAGGCCGGGCTACCTATCCTCGCTCAACACGAAAGCTCGCCCCGGGTGGAGTTCTCGAGACGGAGACTCGCGGACAGTCCCGTTGATCCATCACAATCCGCGTGAAAAGAGGTTCGCCATCGATATGACCCACCGAACTCGAGAGCGACACAATGAAGGTTGATGGAAGTTGTCACTGTGGGAGCGTCGCATACGAGGCCGAGATCGATCCTGATCGCGTCGTCATTTGCCATTGCACCGATTGCCAGACCTTCTCGAGCGCACCGTATCGAGTGAGCGTCATTCGAGTGCGACCGCAGGACCTGCGGCTGCGGGGTAGTCCGAAGACCTACATCAAGACAGGAGGAAGCGGTCGGAAGATCCTGCTCGCGTTCTGTGGAGATTGTGGTACGTCGCTCTATTCGACGCGGGCGGAGACACCGGAGACGTTCAATCTACGCATCGGCGCCATCAAGCAACGTCGTGAGCTGATACCGAGAGCACAAGGATTCTGTCGCTCTGCAATGCCATGGGCGATGAACATTGACGGCATCCGCAAGATCCCAGATCCGCTTCAGTCCTGATCGCCTGTGCTTCGCCTCCACATCGGTCTTGGCGGATAATTGCGTCTGCGCTCGGGCCAGCGGGTCTTCCAGCGGGTTCGGCCAGGGCGCAGGTTGGCGACGCCGGAAAGCCCGCATCGAATGAGGAGCTGTGATGAATCAGGCCAACGTGGATCCCTACTCCGTCCCCCTCGACAAGATCGACGTCTCGGACGCGGAGCTCTTCGAAACAGACACGCTGTGGGGGTACTTCGAGCGCCTGCGCGCGGAAGATCCCGTCCACTACTACGCACAGGGCGAGTGGGGGCCGTTTTGGTCGATCACGAGACACGCCGACGTCGTCACGGTCGAGAAGGACCCCGAGGTGTTCTCCTCCGCGCGCAGCATCGTGCTCCAGGATCCCGAGCCCGACTTCCCGCTCGAAGCGGGCTTCATCACGATGGACGGGGCGAGGCACGACGCGCATCGCAAAGTCGTTCAGCCCGTCGCTGCGCCCCGCAACCTCGCCCGGCTCGAGCCACTGATTCGCGAGCGCGCGATCGAGATCCTGGCTGGGCTTCCCGTCGGCGAGACCTTCGACTGGGTCGACCGCGTCTCGATCGAGCTCACCACCGGCATGCTAGCGACCTTGTTCGACTTTCCCTGGGAGGAGCGCCGCAGGCTGACACGCTGGTCTGACATCACGACTGCCGACCCGGAGATCGACGTCTCGATCGTCGGCACCGAGGAGCAGCGCCGCGCCGAGCTGATGGAGTGCTTGGAGACATTCACCAAGCTGTGGAAGCAGCGCGAGGGAAAGGTCGGGGAGCGCCTGGACTTCGTGACTGCGCTCGCGAACTCGGAGGAGACGCGCGGGCTCACGCCGCTCGAGTATCTCGGGACGCTGATTCTCTTGATCGTCGGCGGGAACGACACCACGCGGAACTCGATTTCGGGTGGCGTCGTCGCGCTGAACCAGTTCCCGGACCAGTATCAGAAGCTGCGAGACGACCCGAGCCTGATCACCAACATGGTGAGCGAGATCATCCGCTGGCAGACACCGCTTGCATACATGCGGCGCACTGCGACGCGCGACGTGGAGCTCGGCGGGAAGAGGATCCGCAAGGGCGACAAGGTTGCCATGTGGTACGTGTCCGCGAACCGCGACGAGTCTGTGTTCGAGGCGCCGAACGAGCTCCGCATCGATCGCAAGAACGCGCGGCAACACCTGTCGTTCGGGCTCGGCGTCCACTTCTGCATGGGCAGCCGCCTGGCCGAGATGCAGCTGCGCGTGCTGTGGGAGGAGGTGCTGAAGCGATTCCGTACCGTGGAGCTGGTCGGCAAGCCGGTGCGCGTGCGCAACAGCTTCGTGAAGGGCTACAGCCACTTGCCCGTACGTCTTCACAAGTGGTCTTGAGGGTCGGCCATGTCGAGTGACACAACGGGGCTCCAGCTCCGGTCGACGGTGAAGACGGGCGGAATCCTCGAGCTGTCGCTGGCGCGTGTGGCGACGCCGGAGCCCAAGCCCGACGAAGTCGTGGTCCGGATCGACGCCAGCCCCATCAACCCGTCGGATCTGGGCTTGCTGTTTGGAGGCGCCGACATGACGACGGCGAAGCTGTCGGGCGCGGCGCCGCACCTGGTGGTCACTGCGAGCATCCCTCCCGCGGTGCTGAGCAGCGTCGCGGGACGTATCGATCAGTCGATGCCGGTCGGAAACGAGGGCGCCGGCGTCGTGGTGCGTGCGGGAGCCTCCGACGAAGCCCGGGCGCTCATGGGAAAGACCGTGGCGGTGCTCGGCGGGGCCATGTACTCGCAGTATCGCACCCTCAACGCGAGTCAGTGTCTGCTGTTGCCTCCCGGGACCAGGCCTGCGGAGGGCGCCTCGTGCTTCGTGAATCCGCTGACTGCCCTCGGCATGGTGGAGACCATGCGCGCGGAAGGTCACTCCGCGCTCGTCCACACGGCCGCGGCTTCGAACCTCGGCCAGATGCTGGTCAAGCTCTGCACCAAAGATGGGATCCCACTCGTCAACATCGTGCGTCGTGCGGAGCACGTCGAGATCCTGAGAAAGCTCGGCGCCAAGCACGTGCTGACGTCCGGAACGCCGACCTTCATGGACGAGCTCACGGAAGCTCTCGTCTCCACTGGCGCCACGCTCGCGTTCGATGCGATCGGCGGCGGCGCCCTCGCAAGCCAGATCCTCTCATGCATGGAAGCCGCGGCCACGCGCGCGGCAAAGGAATACAGCCGCTACGGCTCCACCAGGCACAAGCAGCTCTACGTGTACGGCCGATTGGACCGCGGCCCGACCGAACTGACCCGCGACTTCGGCATGGCCTGGGGAATCGGCGGCTGGCTGCTCACGGCGTTCATGCAGAAGATCGGTCCGGCACCGGCGCAGAAGCTCCGCGAGCGTGTCGCAGCGGAGATCAAGACCACCTTCGCCAGTCACTACGACAAGGAGGTCTCGCTCGTGGACGCGCTGCGCCTGGAGGAGATCGCCGTGTACGGCAAGCAAGCCACGGGAAAGAAGTATCTGATCAATCCCAACAAAGGGCTGGTCGAGGTCGACTGAGCCTCGGCTGGCGCGCGCTCAGGCGCCCGCCGGAAGCCGGCCGTATCTCACGCGCTTCAGGAGCTCCGAGCTGTCCGTCCCCGGCTTCGTGTCGTACGCAAGCAACGCCACATACCGCGGCCGCGGGCCCGCGATCGGCGACACCCGGTAGAGTGACTTCCGCCCCTCGAACACCATGAACGCCCGTGTGACTTCGAGTGCGTGCCGCTGCTGCGGCGCGACGGCGACGAGCGCTACGACCTGGTGCGCGAGGTGATGGAAGGCTGGCCGAAGGCCGAGCCAACGCAGGCCGGCCGCTCATCCGCTGGCACGCCGGAGATCGACGGCGGTCCTCTTGTACTCCGGCGTGTGCGTGACCGAGTCCCGCTGGGAGCTGGTCACTCGATTCAAGAAGACCTCCCCGCTTTGGAACGTGGCGAACACTTCGCCAGGGCTCACCTCGTCGGTCACGCGGATCGAGATCGTCGCCTCACCGTCCTGGCTGCGGACGACGACGCGATCGCCGGATTGCAGCCCGAGCCGATCCGCATCCTCGGGCGCGATGGCGAGCTCGTCGCGGGGCTGAAGCACGATGTTCAGGGTCCGCCCGGTCATCGTCCCGGCGTTGAACTGGTACAGCCTTCGCCCGGTGACCAGGACGAACGGGTACTGGGCCGTCGGCCGTTCGGCTGCGCCTCGATACTCGACTCGGCGCAGGGCGGCGCGTGCTCCGCTCGCAAACGTCCCCTGGTGAAGGATCTGCGTCCCGGGGTGATCCTCGGACGGGCAGGGCCACTGCAAACCGCCTCGCTCGATGCGCTGATAGCTGATGCCTGCTCCGGCCTTCCAGACGCGACGCACCTCTTCCCAGATCTCTTCCGCGGACGCGAACGTGAATCCGTGCGGACGACCGATCGCTGCCGCCAGCGCGCAGAGAATCTGCCAGTCCGCGCGTGCTCCTTCGGGAGGCGGAAGCGCGCGCCGTACGCGCTGGATGCGGCGCTCCGAGTTCATGAACGTGCCGTCCTTCTCGAAGGACGACGCCGCGGGAAGAAAGACCGTCCCTACCTGGCGCGCGGTCTCGCTCAGGAACATGTCCTGAACGACGAGCAGATCGAGCTGCGACAGCGCCTCCAGTGTCTCGTTGGCGTTTGGATTGGTGAGCAGAACGTCGTACCCGATGGCGTAGAGCGCCTTCAGCCGGCCCGCGCGCGCCGCGTCCATCATTTCCATCAGATCGAGCCCCTGGCTGCTGGGGATCGGCGCGCCCCAGACTGCCTCGACCTGCGCCCGACCGGACTCGATGGGGGCGTAGCCCGCAAGGTGGCGGGGGTCGCAGCCCATGTGAGCCGCTCCTTGAACGTTGTTCTGCCCTCGCAAGGGGTTCAAGCCAGTTCCGGGCCGCCCGACGTTTCCCGTGAGGAGTGCCAGATTGACGAGAGCCATCACCGTGTCGGTTCCCTGGACGTGCTCCGTCAGACCAAGCCCGTGAAAGCACATCGACGGCTTTTCGGTGGCGTACATCCGGGCAGCGCGGCGGATGAGATCCGCATCGGCCCCGCACTCCTCGGCCGTGCGCTCCGGAGTCCAGGGAGCAACGAAGCTCTCGAATTCCTCGAGTCCGTCGACTCGGGCGGCGAGGAAGTCCGCATCGACGAGATGCTCGTGGAGCAGGGTCCAGGCCAGGGCGTGGAGCAACGGAATGTCGGTTCCGGCCCTGAGTCGAAGGTGAATGTCCGCGATCTCCGCCAGCTCGGTGCGGCGAGGGTCGACGACGATCAGACGGGCGCCGCGCCGCGCCGCTTGTCGGATTCGGGCGCCCACGACGGGGTGGTTCTCGGTGGCATTCGACCCGAACACCACGAGTGTTCGGGCGAGCTCGATGTCGTCGAAGGAATTGGTGGAGGCGCCGGTACCCAGCATGGAGCGGAGCGCCGCCGCGCTCGGCGCGTGACAGACGCGAGCACAGGAGTCCACGTTGTTGGTTCCGACGACCGCCCGCGCGAACTTCTGCGCGAGGTAGTTCTCCTCGTTCGTGGCCCGTGCGGATCCGAGCACGCCGATGGAATCGGGGCCATACGTCGCGCGGAGCTGCTTCAACCGGTCGGCGACGTGCTGAACGGCCTCGTCCCACGTCACCGGGCGCCACGAGTCACCCTCGCGAATCATCGGCGTGGTGATGCGATCCGCCGCTTCACCGAACCGGAACGCGTATCGTCCCTTCACGCACAGGTGGCCCTTGTTCACCGGCGCGTCGAGAACGGGACGCACCTGGACCAACCGGCCGTTCCGCGTTCCGACGTTCATCTCGCACCCGACGCCGCAGTAGGGGCAGGTCGTCCGGGTCCACGTCGAAGCGGCGCCGAGCTCGAGCAGCGTGTGGTCGACGAGCGCCCCCGAGGGACAGCTGTCGGCGCATGCTCCGCAGCTCACGCACGAGCTCTCGAGGAGTGTGGTGCCCGAGTCAGGACGAATCCGGGTGTCGGCGCCGCGGTTCCACACGCGCCAGGTGAACTGGCCCTGCAGGTCGTTGCAAATCCGTTCGCAGCGGTAGCAATAGATGCACCGCGACATGTCCACCCGGATGTAGGGGTGTGCCTCGTCCGAACGATCCGGGTCCGTTCGGCCTTTGAGCTCGCCCTCGAGGCCATGGGCGCGAACCTCGGCCAGGAACGCGTTGTCGCCTACCGGGGCGTCCGACGGGTAGCTCCATGCGAGCAGGCGCAGCAGCGTCGATCGCTCGTGCTCCAGCGCGGGCGTGTGGGTCTCGATCTCCATTCCGTCGACGACGGGCGTCGTGCAGGCGGCGACAGGTCGAGACGCTCCTCGCAACTCCACGACACACAGACGACAGGCGCCGACTGGAGCCAACCGCGGGTCGTGGCAGAGGTGGGGCACATGAACTCCCGCACGCTCGAGTGCGGTCAGGAGCGTGACGCCTGGCTCGACTTGCCGGGGCTCCCCATTCACGACGAGGCGAAGCATGCGAGGAGCTCCTCTCGGTAGTAGCGGAGAATGCTGTCAGCGAATTCGGCGAGGCCGCTTCCATGCCCGCACAAGCTGGTGCGGCCGAGCGCCGACACGAGGTCCTCGAACGTCGCAAGGTCCCAAGGTACGTCGGTGTCCGAGGCCCGCGTCATTCGCTCGATGTGCCGCGCTCCCAGCCGGCACGGAGTGCAGCGGCCGCAAGACTCGTACGCCCCGAACGAGAACACGTGGTGCATCAGGTCCGCGATGGAGGTGTCTTCGTCGAAGGCGATGACTCCCCCGTGGCCCACCGATGCGCCGGCCGCACGCATCTCCTCGAACGCCAGGGGGACGTCGAGCTGGCCGGGTGGAAGCACGCCGGCGAGCGGGCCGCCGATCAGCACGCCTCGCAGGGTTCCCCGGGCCAGGCCCCCACCCACCTCTTCGACGACGTGGCGCACGGGGATGCCGAGCTCCACCTCGTAGAGCCCGGGCCTGGCGAAGAGCGAATTGAGCGAGAGGACCTTCGTCCCGCGGCTCTCGGAGAAGCCCATGGAGGCGTACGCGTGCGCCCCGTGGCCGAGGATCCATGGGAGGTTGGCGAGTGTCTCGACATTGTTCACCACGGTCGGTGCCCCGAAGAGGCCTCGCTCGCTCGGGTGCGGTGGGCGACTGCGGACGAACGGGCGAACGCCCTCGATGGAATGGAGGAGCGCGGTCTCCTCGCCGCAGACGTAGCTTCCCTCGCCGACCACGAGATCGACGTCGAAGCGGAACCCTCGGTGCAGTACGTCCTCTCCGAGGAAGCCAGCTGCGCGGGCATCCTCGAGCGCGGTCCCGAGGCGGGTCAGCGCGTCGGGGTATTCGCGGCGGAGGTAGATGAAGCCCCGCGTCGCCTGCGTTGCGTAGGCGGCGATCGACAAGCCTTCCAGCGCCGCGTGCGGATCGTCCTCGAGCAGGATGCGGTCGATGTACGCGCCGGGATCCCCCTCATCGGCGTTCATCACGACGTACTTCGCGACCGCGCACTGTGCCGCAAGCGATCGAAGCTTCCGCCCGGTGGGGAAGCCCGCGCCGCCGCGACCGCGCAAGCCCGATGCCTCGATCTCTGCAATGACTCGGTCCGGCGGCATGTCCAGTGCGCGCGCGAGCGAGCGGTAGCCGCCCGCCGCCGTGTAGCGAGCCAGCGTAGGAGCGCCGCCCGCCGCGATGCGCTCGAGAACGACCGGCCGTGCGGTGCGGACTCCGATGATGGGTCGCTCGGTCGTCTCGAACGCCGAGGGGGACGCGTAGCACTTGCCGATGCAGTAGACGCGGGGCTCAGCAGCCGATGTCGTCGACCAGCGCTCCGCGTTGCGGTGCCGCGCGACGAAGCAGGCCGTTCCGGCGCAGGCCCTCCCCGCGAGTGACGCACCGCGGAGATGGTAGAAGGACGCCACGTCGGGAGTCGCGCTGGATCTGCGTACCACCAGCAAACCTTAGGGGACGGGGGACGCCGGTCGCTAGCCGAACCCGTTCATGGTCAAGTGTTCCAACGCGCGTCTCGCCGTGTTCTATCCTCAGTCCTCGCCGAGCGCCGAGCTCTTGGAGAAGTCGCCGTGGCTCCCAAAGGGTCGCGACCAAGTGGAAGAGGGCGCGTGCGCGACCAACCCGTGCGAGCGACTTGCCGTCACATCTGCCCGGAGACCGGGTCGCGAAGCCTCACCGGAATCGAAGCTCCAAGGCGGCAGGAGTTGCCTCGGGGAGGTGTTGATGAGGGTGCGCCGTGACTCGAGCGGACCACATATCGAGCTCCCTCCTAGAGGGATTCGAGTCTGTTCGAGCCGGGGGGCGCGCACATCTCCCATATGGGGTATCCGCTGGGGCGACTCCGATTCGGGCACAATGGCTCCATGACCGAGACGGAGTTCGCGGCTCTCGTTGCGTCGATCTACGAGTCAGCGCTCGATCCAGGGTGCTGGGGCGCGACTCTCTCGTCGCTGTGCTCGAGTCTCGGTGCCGAGGCTGCGGTGCTCGGCTTCAGCAACTCGCGCGGCCAGAGCGGTGTCTCCGTGATCCACAATCTCGACCCGGAGTACAACCAGCTCTGGCTCGACGAGTTCCAGGGCGAGGATCCTTGGAGCCGAGTTTCCGGGACTCCCGCGCTCGGCACCACATTCTGCGGTGACGAGATCGTGCCCTGGGACGAGCTTCGCCGGCTCGAGGTCCACCGCGGGGCCTTCGCGCGCGTGCACTGGGACAGCATTCTTTGCGGCGTCGTGAAGAGTGACGGCACGAAGTGTGACTATCTGACGGTCGCGCGCAGTCATCAGCGTGGACCCTTCCAACCGGCGGAGGAGAGACTCATGCGCCGGCTCGTACCGCACATGGTGCGCGCGCGGGAAATGCACGAGCGCTTGAGCCCGCTGATCACCCGGGGAAACGCATGGCCGGTGTTGGTGGATCAGCTGCCCTACGGGATCGCCCTGGTCGACTCCGAGGGCGGAGTGCACGCCTGCAACGCCGCCGCGAAGGCGATCCTGTCCGCCGCCGATGGCTTCACCGTGCGCCGCGGAAGGCTCGAGGCCGCCATGCACGACGCGACCCGTCGACTTCACCACGCGATCCTGCGCGCCTCCGCGACCTCGCCGGTTCCTTCGGCCACCGTGCTCGCTCTGCCCCGACTCTCTGGCCGTCGGCCGTATCAGGTCCTCATCGCGCCGATCGCCGGCGCCCAGCCGCGCTCGCTCTTCGGTCCGCAGATCGTTGCGCTGGCGGTAATCTGCGATCCGGAAGCGCCACTGACTGCGCGGGCGACGGCGCTCGAATCACTTTTCGACCTGACGCCCGCACTCGCGCGCCTGACCGCCGCGCTCGCCTCGGGCCGAAGCATCGCGGAGTATGCCAACGAGGCCCAGGTCTCCGAAGGAACTCTGCGGCACCAGCTCAAAGAAATCTTCCGCCGCACCGGAACTCACCGGCAGACCGAGCTGGTGGCTCTGGTGCTCTCGAGCATCGCCAGCCTGAGCGGTGGGCTGCCGAGCTCACGCGGCTGAGTCATACGGGCGGCCAGCCCGAGTGATCTCGATCCGGGGTTGGAGCGGCTCCCCGGCCACGCGGCCAATCCCAGTTGGGCGGCCCCATCTCGCGGGCTACCCTTCCGCCCACGGGCCCTTAGCTCAGCTGGCAGAGCAGTGGACTTTTAATCCATCGGTCCCCGGTTCGATCCCGGGAGGGCCCACGAAGAAAGTCCTTCCAGATCGGGCAGATAGGACTGTAGCTCGCTAGCGCATGAAACGGCAAGTTGGACCAAAAGTCTGAGTTCTTGGTCCAAGCTCAACTTAGACGCCCCTAGACTAGGCGCCCGCCCGCTTCGCAATCCCTGCCCACCCCTCCAAGTCCCGGCCATTTTCGTTC
>DATKAO010000098.1 GCA_035498015.1 Myxococcota bacterium | reverse complement strand
CGTGAGTGAAGACCGAAAAGCCGACGTCGCGGCCTGGAGAAAGCTCGCCAGCGAGGACCTCAACGGCGAGAGCCCGGATACGTTGATCTGGCACACACCGGAAGGCATTCCGGTCAAGCCCCTGTACACCGCCGCCGACCTCGAGTCACTCGAGGGCACGGACACGCTGCCGGGCGCCTTCCCGTACCTGCGCGGGCCGCGCGCCACCATGTACGCGAACCGGCCGTGGACCATCCGCCAGTACGCGGGCTTCTCCACCGCCGAGGAGTCCAACCGCTTCTTCCACGACAACCTCAAGGCGGGCCAGATGGGTCTGTCGGTCGCGTTCGACCTGGCGACCCACCGCGGCTACGACTCCGACCACCCGCGCGTGGTGGGCGACGTGGGCAAGGCGGGCGTGGCGATCGACTCGGTCGAGGACATGAAGATCCTGTTCGACGGGATCCCGCTCGACAAGATGACCGTCTCCATGACCATGAACGGCGCGGTCATTCCCACGCTCGCGAACTTCATCGTCGCGGCGGAGGAGCAGGGCGTCCCCGCGAACAAGCTCGCCGGGACGATCCAGAACGACATCCTGAAAGAGTTCATGGTCCGCAACACGTACATCTATCCGCCCGAGCCCTCGATGCGGATCGTGGCGGACATCATCGCGTACACCGCGCGGAAGATGCCGCGCTTCAACAGTATCTCGATCAGCGGCTATCACATGCAGGAGGCGGGCGCGACGCAGGTCCAGGAGCTCGCGTTCACGCTGGCCGACGGGCTGGACTACGTGCGCGCGGCGCTCTCGCGCGGACTCACGATCGACGAGTTCGCGCCGCGGCTCTCGTTCTTCTGGGCGATCGGCATGAACTTCTTCATGGAGATCGCCAAGATGCGCGCCGGGCGGCTGCTCTGGGCCCAGCTCATGCAAAAGTTCGAGCCGCGCGACGCGCGCTCGTCGATGCTGCGCACCCACTCGCAGACCTCGGGCGCGAGCCTCACCGAGCAGGACCCGTACAACAACGTGATCCGAACGACCATCGAGGCGCTGGCCGCGGTGCTCGGCGGCACCCAGTCACTGCACACCAACGGCTTCGACGAGGCGGTCACCCTGCCCACGCCGTTCTCGGCGCGCATCGCGCGCAACACCCAGCTGATCCTGGCCGAGGAGACCGGCATCACGCACGTGATCGACCCGCTGGGCGGGTCGTACTACGTGGAGAGCCTGACCGCGGCCATGGCGCGCGAGGCCCGGAAGCTGATCGACGAGGTCGAGTCACTGGGCGGCATGACGCGCGCGATCGAGGCCGGCATGCCCAAGCTGCGCATCGAGGAGGCCGCCACGCGCCGCCAGGCGCGCATCGACCGCGGCGAGGACGTGGTGGTGGGCGTGAACAAGTATCTCGCGGCGACTCCGACCGAGGTCGAGGTGCTCGAGATCGACAACAGCGAGGTGCGCCAAAAGCAGGTCGCGCGGCTGGCCAGGATCCGCGCCACGCGCGACGAGGCGCGCTGCCAGAAGACGCTGGCCGCCCTCGAGGCCGGCGCGCGCAGCCGCGAGGCGAACCTGCTCGAGCTCGCGATCGAGTGCGCGCGGGCACGGGCGACCGTGGGCGAGATCTCCTCCGCCCTGGAGCGCGTGTACGGGCGCCATCGCGCGGAGACGCGTAGTGTCTCCGGCGTGTATGCCGCGGCCTACCGGGGTGACCCGGACTTCGAAGCCCTGCAGCGCGAGATCCGCGCCTTCGCCGACGACGAGGGGCGCCGGCCGCGCATCCTCGTGGCCAAGCTGGGACAGGACGGTCACGACCGTGGCGCCAAAGTCATCGCGACCTCGTTCGCCGACCTGGGCTTCGACGTCGACGTGGGCCCGCTGTTCCAGACGCCCGAGGAAGTCGCGCGCCAGGCGATCGAGAACGACGTGCACGCGGTCGGTATCTCGACCCAGGCCGGCGGTCACAAGACGCTGGTGCCGCAGCTGATCGATGCGCTGCGCGCGCAGGGCGGGGGCGACGTGGTGGTGATCTGCGGGGGAGTCATCCCGCAGCAGGACTACGAGTTCCTGCAAGCGCACGGCGTCTCGAACGTCTTCGGCCCCGGCACGCAGATCCCGCGCGCCGCGCGCGAGGTGCTGCGCTCGATCCGAGACCGGCGCGCATGACGAAAGCGCTGTCCCCCGCGGACTACGTCGCGGGGGTGCGCGCAGGCGATCGGCGCCTCATCGCCAAGACGATCACGCTGCTCGAGAGCCGGCGCGCCGAGCACCGCGAGCTCGGTCAGGAGGTGCTCGACCAGCTCATGCCCGCCACGGGCGGCTCGATCCGCGTGGGCATCACGGGCCCGCCCGGCGTGGGCAAGAGCTCGTTCATCGAGACACTCGGGCTCGAGCTCGTGTCCCAGGGCACCTCACTCGCGGTGCTGGCGATCGACCCGTCGAGCCCCGTCTCGGGCGGCAGCATCCTGGGCGACAAGACGCGCATGGAGAGACTCGCGCGCGAGCCCAAGGCGTTCATCCGCCCCACGCCTTCGGGCGGCACGCTGGGCGGCGTGGCGCACCGCACGCGCGAGGCGATGCTGGTGTGCGAGGCGGCGGGCTTCGACACGCTGCTCGTCGAGACGGTCGGCGTCGGTCAGAGCGAGGTCGAGGTGCGCTCGATGGTCGACCTGTTCGCCGTGCTGCTCCAGCCCGGCGCCGGCGACGAGCTCCAGGGCTTGAAGAAGGGCGTGCTCGAGCTCGCCGACGTGCTGGTCGTGAACAAGGCCGACGGCGAGCAGAAGGCCGCCGCCGAGCGCACGCGCGGCGACTACGAGCACGCGCTGGCGATCCTGCAGCCCGCGTCGCCCGCGTGGACGCCCGTCGTGCTCTGTGCCAGCGCGCGCACGGGTGACGGCGTGGAGCAGTTCTGGCGCACGGTGCTCGCGCACCGCGAGGCCGTGCAGAAGAGCGGCGAGCTCGAGCGGCGCCGCAAGTCACAGGCGCGCGCCTGGCTGTGGCGGCTGCTCGACGAGGGGCTCCAAGCGGCGTTTCGCGCCGACGCCAAGCTCGCGGCGCGCCTGCCGGACCTCGAGGCCGAGGTCGAGGCGCACGCCGTCTCGGCCCCGCGCGCCGCGCGCATCTTGCTCGACATCTTCACGCGCCGGCGCGGGTCGCGCTGACTCGATCCCCTCAACCGGCCCGCGCCCGCCGCCGATACGGCCCTCGACTCCCACTCAGGCGCGACACCATGCCGCAGCTCAACCTCGAGAGCCGTGAGATCACGCTGAAGCTCGTGTACTACGGGCCCGCGCTCTCGGGTAAGACCACGAACCTGAAGCAGATCCACGCCAAGCTCGGCAAGACCGTGCGCGGCGACATGGTCACTCTGGACACCCAGGACGACCGCACCCTGTACTTCGACTTCCTGCCCGTCGAGTTCGGCGTCGAGGGTGACTTCAAGATCAAGCTGAAGCTCTTCACCGTGCCCGGGCAGGTGCTGCACCGCTCGACCCGGCGCGTGGTGCTGGCCGGCGCCGACGCCGTGGCCTTCATCGCCGACTCACAGCGCTCCGCGTCGTCGGCCAACGCCTACTCGTACCGCGACCTCGAGGCCAACCTGCGCGCCAATGGCCTCGACATCCACCAGATCCCGAGCGTCGTGCAGTTCAACAAGCGCGACCTGGAGGACATCAAGCCGCTCGAGGAAGTGCGGAAGGCCTGGGAGGGCACGGGCATCCCGACCATCCCCGCCGCCGCTGCCAAGGGCGAGGGCGTGATCGAGACCTTCGAGGCGCTGCTCATCCGCCTGTTCCGCCACCTGGACCAGCGCCACTCCTTCGGCCAGAAGTTCGGCGTGACCGAGCAGCAGTTCGTCGCCGGCGTGCTCGGCCACTTCCAGGAGCAGAAGGGCACCTGAGCGGGGGTGGCCGAGCGAAGGCCGCCCTGAGCGAGGTCGCAAGCGGCGGCAGCCGCGCGCAGTGAGCCACCTGGCGAACGAAGTCGGTCGGACTCGCAGGAGTCCGCGACGAGAAGGGACCCGCGAGGAAGGGCTCCGGCCCGGCGCGCGAAGCGCAGAAGCGTTCCCCGCACGCGACAGAGTTTGACGGCCCCGCCACGCCGCTGTTACCGTCACCTTACCTAGCCTGTAGGTAGCAGTGATGAGCGAGATCGAGCGGGGCGACGATGTGATGGCGCGGGTGCGCGCGGGAATCGAGGATTTCCGCGCCGGCCGCATGGTGATCCTGGCCGACGACGAGGACCGGGAGAACGAGGGCGACGTCTGCATCGCGGCGTCGCACTGCACGGCCGAGGCCGTGAACTTCATGGCGCGGCATGCGCGCGGGCTGATCTGCCTGGCGATCACGCCCGAGCGCGCGCGGCAGCTCGACCTGCCGCTCATGGTGCGCGACTCGGAGAACGAGACGCCCTACGGCACCGCGTTCACGGTCTCGATCGAGGCACGCGAGGGAGTCACCACCGGCATCTCGGCCGCGGACCGCGCGCGCACGATCGCGGTCGCCATGGCCGCCGGCGCGCGGCCCTCGGACCTCACGCGCCCGGGTCACGTATTCCCGCTGGTCGCCAAGCCCGGCGGCGTGCTGCGGCGCACCGGCCAGACCGAGGGCTCGGTCGACCTCGCGCGGCTCGCGGGCCTCGAGCCCGCGGCGGTGATCTGCGAGATCATGAACGACGACGGGACCATGGCGCGCATGCCCGACCTGAAGGACTTCGCGGCGCGCCACAGCCTGCGCATCCTCACCGTGGCCGACCTGATCAAGTACCGGCTGCGCACCGAGAGTCACGTGGTGCGCGGCGCCGAAGCCCTGGTGCCGTCGCTGTTCGGCGACTTCCGCGCGATCGTGTTCAAGAACGAGATCGACCGCGTCGACCACGTGGCGTTCGTGCGCGGCGAGATCCGGCCCGGCGAGGCCACGCTGGTGCGCGTGCACAGCGAGTGTCTCACCGGCGACGCGTTCGGGTCGCTGCGCTGCGACTGCGGCGAGCAGCTGCAGACCGCGCTCAAGATGATCCAGGAAGAGGGCACGGGCGTGCTGCTCTACATGCGCCAGGAAGGCCGCGGGATCGGCCTGCTCAACAAGATCCGCGCCTACGCCCTGCAGGACGAAGAGGGCCTCGACACCGTCGAGGCGAACGAGCGCCTGGGCTTCCCGCCCGACGCGCGCGACTTCGGCGTGGGCGCGCAGATCCTGGTCAACCTGGGAGTCACCAAGATCCGCCTGCTCACGAACAACCCGCAGAAGCGCGCGGGCCTCGAGGGCTACGGCCTCGAGTTCGTGGAGCTGGTGCCGCTCGAGATGCGCCCCAACGACAAGAACCTCGAGTATCTCCGCACCAAGCGCGAGAAGCTCGGACACATCTTGAACCTGATGAGCTGATCGCATGTCGGTGGCCTACACGATCCTGGGCGTGCTCATGGACGCGCCGGCCCACGGCTACTCGATCCGCAAGCAGCTCGAGGAGACCTTCGCGCAGGACTACGGCCTGAACGACGGCCAGCTCTATCCGGCGCTGGCCAAGCTCGAAGGCCAGGGCTGGATCGAGAAAGAGGTGGTCGAGCAGCAGCGCAGCCCGACCAAGCACCTGTACCGAGTCACGCCCGCGGGCCGCGCCGCGTTCGAGCGCTGGCTCGAGGGCGCCGAGCCGGCGCACGGGCGCGAGCGCCAGAGCTTCTTCTGGCGCGACGAGTTCCTGCAGCGCGCGAGCTTCTTCGAGCACCTCGACCCGGGCGAGGCCGCCGAGCAGATCCGCGCGCGGCTGGCCCAGACGGAGGCCCGGGCGGCGCGGCTCGAGGCGCGCATCGCGAACGAGCGGCCGGGCGCGAAGGACCCGTACCGGCGTATGATCGTCGAGTACGGCGTGCGTCTGCAGCGCATGAGACAGGGGTGGTTGGAAGAGCTTCTGGCGAGGGCCACGGAGACTCACCGGTTCCGGCCCGACGTGCACAAGAATGGGAGAAGCAATGTTCGATAGCGTGGATGACGTCCAGAAGCGCCTGCTCGACCAGAACTACATCGCGGGCAAGAAGATCGCGACGGTGGTGTATCTGGCGTCCAAGCTGAACAAGCCGGTCCTGGTCGAGGGGCCTGCCGGCGTCGGCAAGACCGAGCTCGCCAAGGTGGTGGCGCGCGCCGTGAACCGCCCGCTGATCCGCCTGCAGTGCTACGAGGGCCTCGACGAGTCCAAGGCCCTCTACGAGTGGGAGTACTCCAAGCAGCTGCTCTACACGCAGATGCTGCGCGACAAGATCAACGACGTGATCGCCGGCACCAAGACCATGAAAGAGGCGTCGGAGCGCATCGCGGGTCAGGACGACGTGTTCTTCAGCGAGCGCTTCATCGTGGCGCGGCCGCTGCTCAAGGCGATCACCGCGCCCGAGCCGATCCTCCTGCTCATCGACGAGGTCGACAAGTCGGATCCGGAGTTCGAGGCGTTCCTGCTCGAGGTGCTCTCGGACTACACGGTGAGCGTGCCCGAGGTCGGGACGATCCAGGCCAAGCACCTGCCGCTCGTGTTCCTGACTTCCAACGACGCGCGCGAGATGACCGACGCGCTGAAGCGCCGCTGTCTGCACCTGCACATCGACTTCCCGACCACCGAGGAAGAGGTCCGCATCCTCGAGCTCAAGGTCCCGGGCATCGGCCAGCGGCTGGTGCACGACATCGTCGAGCTCGTGCAGCGCATCCGGAAGCTCGACCTGAAGAAGACGCCGTCGATCAGCGAGACGCTGGACTGGGCGCGCGCGCTCATGGTGCTGAACGCCGACGAGCTCGAGACCGAGCTCGTGAACGACACCATGAACGTGATCCTGAAGCACCAGGGCGACATCGCCAAGGCGCAGAGCGAGCTGAACGCGCTCCTGCAGCGCAAGGCGGCCGAGAAGGCGGCCGGAGCGCCGGTGACTCCGCCGCCCGCGCAGCCGGGTGCCAAGAAGAGCGTGCTGCACTAGACATGCAGAAGAAGCTGGTCGAGTTCACCAACCTCTTGCGCAAGGCCGGCGTGCGCGTGTCGGTCGCCGAGTCACTCGACGCCTTCGGCGCGATCGACGAGCTGCCGCTCGAGGACCGCGAGCTGTTCAAGGACGCGCTGCGCACCACCATGGTGAAGCGCTCCGACGAGATCGACACCTACGACCGGCTCTTCGACTTGTTCTGGTCGGGCTTCCACGACCAGCTGCGGCAGGAGCTGGGTCAGGCCATGGGCGGCATGCCCGAGGGCTTCGATCTCGAGCAGCTGCTCGAGCAGCTGCGCCGCATGCTCGAGAACATGGACGTGGGCGACCTGTCCGAGCTCGCCAAGGCGCTGCTCGGCATGGACCCGAACGCCCTCGAGAAGCTGATCCAGCAGGCGGGCGACGAGGCCGAGGTCCAGAACATCCGCAACATGCTCCAGATCGGCTTCTTCTCGCGCCGCATGATGGAGCAGATGGACATGGAAGGCGCGGCGGGCGAGCTGCGCAGTCTCATGGAGCAGCTGCGCGAGCAGGGCATGGACGAGGACAAGCTTCGGGAGCTCGGCGAGCTACTGAAGGCGGTCCAGGAAGCCGTGCGCCGGGCGGTGCGGCAGTACACCGAGCGCGAGCTCGACAAGCAGAACCACGACTACATCGAGCGCTTCCGGCGCGAGAGTCTGCTCGAGAAGAGCTTCTACAACCTCACCGAGGAAGACCTGCGCAAGCTGCGCGAGGTCGTGCAGCGGCTGGCCCAGAAGCTCAAGAGCGTGATCACCATGCGCCGCAAGCGCGAGCGGCGCGGCAAGTTCGACCTCAAGACCACCATGCGCCGCAACATGGAGCACGGCGGCATTCCGTTCGAGCTCGTGTTCAAGCAGCGCAAGAAGGAGAAGCCGAAGCTCGTCGTCCTGTGCGACATCTCGAGCTCGGTCGCGAACGTGTCGCGCTTCTTCCTGCAGTTCATCTTCTCGCTGCAGGACTGCTTCACCAAGGTGCGCAGCTTCGTGTTCGTCGCGGAGCTCGGCGAGGTGAGTCAGCTCTTCCGCGACCACGAGATCTTCGACGCGATCGACCTGGCGCTCGACGGCGGCGACGTGATCAACCCGTACACGCGCTCGAACTTCGGCATGGCCTTCCACACGTTCTGGCGCGACTACCTGTCCACGATCGACAGCCGCACCACGGTCGTGGTGATCGGCGACGCGCGCAACAACTACAACGACCCGCGGGCCTGGTGCATGCGCGACATCCACTCCAAGGCCAAGAACGTGATCTGGATCAACCCCGAGTCACCGGGCGCCTGGGGCTTCGGTGACAGCGTGATGGACAAGTACCTGCCCTACACGGACATCGCGGAAGAGTGCCGCAACCTGAAGCAGCTCTCGCGGCTCGTCGACCGGCTGATCCTCTAGCCCTGCGCGAGGCCCGACAAGCGAAACAGCCCCGGTAGCTTGCGCTACCGAGGCCCGACAGTGGAACAGCCCCGGTAGCTTGCGCTACCGAGGCTGTTACGGGGTCGGAGAGGGCGGTGGATGACTTTGTGGGGGGTGAGAGGTTGGACATTTCAATTCAGAAATGTCGTCTCCACCGCCTTCTCCATAAACTCTCTGGCGGGAATTCCGCGCCTCCCAGTCGCGGATTAGGCCACGTGGGCAGATTATGCATGGGGAGGCGGAGATGTCAAACCACATTTCCATTTTTCGCAACCTGCCCGATTCGTAGGCAAACCGTTGCTTGAATCTCTCGAGCCATCTACCAGGAGTGAATGGTGATTCCGGGCGAAGCGAATTGCATGAATCGCGCGAGGCGTTTCCACATCCGCAGCTTTGGCTGCCAGATGAACCAACACGACGCGCAGAAGATGGCGAACCTGCTGCACCACGACGGCTGGACGGCGTCCGACGAGGCGGAGGCGGCCGAGCTGGTCGTGATTCACACCTGCTCGATCCGCGAGAAGGCCGAGCACAAGCTCTACACCGAGCTCGGCTGGCTGCTGCAGCGCAAGCAGTCGGAGCCGGGGCTGGTCGTCGGCGTCGGCGGCTGCGTGGCCCAGCAGGAGGGCGAGGCGCTGCTGCGCCGCTTCCCCGGGCTCGACTTCGTGTTCGGCCCGCAGAACCTCGTACATCTGCCCGAGCTGGCGCGCGAAGCCGGCGCCCGCCGGCGCGGGCTGCGCGTCGACTACGACGACGACCCGCAGGCGCGCTTCGAGCTGCCCGAGCTGCACCCCGAGTTCGCGTCCACCTCGCCGGGGCGCGCCTTCGTGACCGTGATGGAGGGCTGCGATCTCTTCTGCGCCTACTGCGTCGTCCCGCGCACGCGCGGCCGCGAGGTCAGCCGCGCCAGTGACCGGATCCTGGCCGAGGTCCGGGCGCTCGCCGAGGGCGGCGTGACCGAGGTGACGCTCCTCGGGCAGACCGTGAACGCCTACGGCCGGCCGCGCCCGGGCATGGCCGCCGGCGAGATCCGCTTTGCCGATCTGCTGCGCCGGGTGGCCGAAGTGCCGGGCATCCGGCGCATCCGCTTCACCAGCCCGCATCCGAGCTTCGTCTCCGACGACCTGATCGAGGCCTACCGCGAGCTACCACAGCTCTGCCCGCACCTGCACCTGCCGGTGCAGAGCGGCTCCGACCGCGTGCTCGCAGCCATGAACCGGCGCTACGACCGGGCGACCTACGTGGACATCGTGGCCCGGCTGCGTGCGGCACGGCCGGGAATCGCGCTCACGACCGACCTGATCGTCGGCTTCCCGGCCGAGACTCCCGACGACTTCCGCCAGACGCTGGGCCTCATGCGCGAGGTGCGCTTCACCGACAGCTTCTCGTTCAAGTACTCCGAGCGGCCCGGTACCCCGGCCCAGCGCCGCGGCCTGGGCGAGATCGATCCGGTCGAGGCGCAAGCGCGCCTGGCGGAGATGCAGACGCTCCAGGGCGAGCTTACGCTCGAGGCGCACCGCGCGCGCGTGGGCGGGCGCACGGACGTGCTCGTCGACGGCCACAGCCGCCGCGGCAGCCACCACTTCTCGGGCCGCGACCCGCACAACCGCCTGGTGAACTTCAGCGCCGGGAGCGACATCGCGCGCGGTGCGTACGCAGACGTCGCCATCGACGGCTACACGCCGCACTCGCTGCTCGGGCGCGAAGCGGCGCCGGCGCGCTGAAAAAAATCCTGTCGGCGCCGACAAGTCTGGAGACTAAGCTGCACCGGAGTTTGGGCCGCGCCCCCTCGCGGACCGAGGAGAGACCTTGCCCAAGGCGCGGATACTCGCGATCGACGACCAGCTCTATTTCCGGAGCTTCGTCGAGGGGCTGCTCTCCGAGGCGGGCTACGCCGTGCGCGCGGTCGCGAACGAGGCGCGCGCGCTCGAAGCCGCGACGCGCGACGGAACGCCGGACGTCCTGATCGCCGACCCGGCCCAGCTCGGGAAGGAGCTCGATGCCGCGCTCGGCCGGCTGCGCGCGCGCTGGCCGAAGATCGCGTGGCTCGCGGTCTCGACCGACGCCGCCGCGCGCGCGACCGCGACCCGCGCCGGCGCGCGCGACTTCCTGCAGAAGCCCGTCGACCGCGAAGCGCTGCTGCGCGCGCTCCAGGCGCTGCTCGCACCGCCGCGCAACGAGGCGGAGCAGGGGAGACTCCTCGACGAGAACGTCCAGCTCATGAGCCGTGTCTCGCTGCTCGAGCGCATGTCGGCGCTGTTCGAGCCGCGCGCGCGCGTCGAGGTGGAGAAGCGCATCGCGCAGCTGCTCGGCGTCGAGACCCGCGCACGCGACATCGCCCTCTACTCGACCCCGCGCAGCGACGGCACGGTCGCGCGCAGCTTCTACCTCTCCGGCGGCGCCGAGCCCGCGCCCGAGGTGTTCGTGTTCGAGCCTCCGGCGCGCGCCGACGCGCTGCGCGCGGGCAAGCTGGTGCCCGAGCCGTCGGAGGCGCAGGCGCGGCTCGTGTGGCTGCCGTTCGCGCGCGAAGGGCGCCTGCTCGCGGTGGCGCGGCTGGCCGGCAGCAGCGACGGCTTCGGTCCGCGCGAGCTCGAGTCGTGCCGGCAGATCGCCGGTCCCGGCGCGCTCGCGCTCGACGTCGCCTCGGACCGCGAGAGCCTGGCGCGCTCCAGCCTGCGCGAGTCACTCACCGGCCTGCCCGGCCGCGACTTCCTCGACGAGGTCGGCCGCACCGAGGTGCACAAGGCGCACCGCTTCGGCCGCCGGCTGTCGCTCTTGTGCGTGGACGTGGAGGGCTTCGATCCCGTGAAGAACGGGGCCGTCCTGCCGTCGCTGGTCAGCGCGATCACGCGCACGCTACGGACCACCGACGTGCTGGTGGCCGAAGGTGGCAAGCGCTTCTGGGTGCTGGTCACCGACACCGATCCGCTGGGCGGCGTGGTGCTGAAGCGCCGCATCGCGCAGCGCCTGCGCGACTCGCTGCGCGAGGGGAACGTCGACGCGAACCCGGCGCTGGGCGTGGCCAACTTCCCGGTCGACGGCGAGACACTCGAGCAGCTCTCCACGGCCGCGGAGCGGCGCGTCCAGGAGGAGCACGCCAGCGTGGTGCGCGAGCTCGGCATCGAGGCCGAGACGCCGCTCTCGGCCATGGGCGCGCGCCTGCTCGACCGCGCGCTGTGGCTGCCGAACGACTTCGTGGGCGAGGCGGCCGAGCTCTTGATCGGCGACCTGGCCTGCCGGCCGCGCGATCGCGGGCTCCTGTTCCTCGCGCCCGGCCCCGACCGCAAGCGCTTCCTCGCGCCGCTCGCCGCACTGGGTGACATCGAGACCGCGACCGAGGTGTTCCTCGCGACCGACGGCGACACCGTGCCCTCGGGCCCGGCAGTCACCGCGCTGTCGCTGCCGCCCAACGTCTCCGCCGACACATCGTGGATCGTGCGCTTCGGCGAAGGCCCGCCCTACGCGCTGGTCGCGGGCAAGCCGCGCAGCGACGGCGCGCGGCCCGTGTTCCACTCGGCCGATCCGGTGCTGGTCGAGCACATGACCTTCCGGCTGCGCGCCGAGACCGGCTTCGGGGTGCGCGCGTGAGGCTGCTGGTCGCAGACCACGACCGCGGGCGCGCCAAGGGCATCGCCGAGGCGTGCAGCAGCCGCGGCCACGTCGTCGAGGTCGCCCAGCACGGCGCGACCGCGCTCGAGCTGTCACTGGAGCGCATCCCCGAGGCGATCATCTGCCCGATCGACCTCGCCGTGATCGACGGCGTGCGCCTGGCGGAGATCCTGCGCGGCAACCCGCGCACGCGCGGCACGAGCTTCATCTTCCTGGTCAACGACGAGCTCGACGCGCCGATCTCGATGGACTCGCGCGACGCCACGGTGGTCGCGCCCTGGCACGAGGCCGACATCCTCGACCACGTCGACGCGATCCTCGAGCGCAGCGCGCGCTTCGGCGAGATCCGCAGCGACACCGAGATCGAAGGCAAGCTCTCGCAGATTTCCGTCGCCGACCTGCTGCAGATCTTCCAGATGAACCAGCGCAGCGGCAGCGTGCGCATCTCGCAGGAGGAGCTGCCGGCGCCGGCCTCGATCGCGATCCGCGCCGGGCAGATCGTCGATGCCATGATCCCGCTCGCCGACGGCACCGCCGTCGTGGGCGAGAAGGCGCTCTACCGGATCCTGTGCTGGAAGGAAGGGCGTTTCGAGTTCATCCCCGGCGAGGTGAAGGACCACCCGCGCATCTCCAAGCCCCTGCGCATGCTGCTGATGGAGGGCATGCGCCAGAAAGACGAGTGGGACAAGCTGCGCCGCGACATGCCGGGCCCCGACTTCCGGCTGGCGCTGCGCGTGCCGCGCGAAGAGATCCCCGCGATCCAGCACCCGCTCACCAAGGAAGTGGTCGACGCAGTCACCGCGTACCGCAAGATCGGCGAGATCGTCGATCACTGCCCGTATCCCGACTACCAGGTGCTGCGCGTGCTCTCCGACCTGTTCGCGCGCGACGCGCTGGGGCTCGAGCACCTGCGCACCACGCCGGAGGGCGGCTTCGCGCAGAGCGAGGCGGCGGTCTTCTCCGCGCCCCAGGTGCGGCGCCTGCGCGAGTGGGCCGCGAGTCAGCGGCCCAAGCTCGGCTCGGTGCTGAAGGTGGTGGTGGCGTGCAAGGAGCGCGCGCTGATGCGCGCGTTCGTGACGGCGCTGCGCGAGTCGACTCACTTCGTGATCGACGGCCGGCTCGCGCGCGAGCCGGACCACTTGGGGGCGCTGGGCACGCTGGGCCACGTGCCGCTGGGCGAGCACATGACCTTGCGGCTGATCTCCACGCCCGCGGACCCGAACTACGAGCCGCTCTGGGACGTGGCCGCGAACGGCATGCTGGGCGCGATCATCCTGCCGGCCGGGCCGTTCGGCGCCGCGCTCGAGGCCACCGAAAACATCTGGACCAAGCTGCGGGCCAAGAGCCCGCGCACCGTGCACCTCTTGCTGCCCGATGCGCCCGGTCTCTCGCTCTCCGATTCGGCGCGCGGCAACCTGCCGCACCTCGAGAGCGGATCCTTCTTCGTGCTGCCGGCACCGACGAGCAACGAACGCCTCGAGGTGCTGCGCAGCGTCTTCGCGAGGCTCGTGCCATGAGCTCCCCATTGGCTGGATTTCCACTGCTCTCCGAGCTGTCCGACGAGAACCGCAAGGTGCTCGAGGGCTATCTCGAGCCCCGCGAGCTCGACGCCGGCTCGGTCCTGTTCCACAGCGGCGAGGAGGCCGACGCGCTCTACTTCGCGATCGAGGGCACCTTCACGATCCGCGCCGAGGGCCAGAGCCTGGCGGAGCTCGGCCCGGGCGAGGTGCTGGGCGCGTTGTCGCTGGTTTCGATCGGCAAGCGCGAATGCGACGCGGTCTGCGCGACCCCGACGCGAGTGATGTCGCTCACTCGCGAGCACTACCTGCGCCTGCGCGACGACGCCCCGGGGCTCGCCCTGCGCCTCCAGGAGGCCGTCCTGCGCAGCTACGCGTCGCTCGTGCGCGGCGTGGTCGGTGACTCGCGCTCGCCCGCGCCCGCGCTTTCTTGACACTGGGGGTACCCCCCACTAAAGTGCGCGCCCATCTCCAGCGCGGGGAGAGGCGATGCGCGATCCCGAGCCCGAGGCCATTGGTAGGGGTGTAGCGATTCGCGACGGACTGACGTTCGACGACGTCCTGCTGCTGCCCGGTCCGTCGTCGGTGCACCCGGTCGACGTCGATCTGTCGGCGAACCTGACTCCGTCGATTCGCCTGCGCATTCCGCTCGTGTCCTCCCCCATGGACACCGTCACCGAGCACCGCACGGCCATCTGCATGGCCCAGGAGGGCGGGCTGGGCTTCATCCACAAGAACCTCTCGATCGAGACGCAGGCCTCCGAGGTCGCCAAGGTCAAGCGCTCCGAGTCGGGCATGATCGTGGAGCCGATCACGCTCGAGCCCGACCAGCCGATCCAGGACGCGCTCGACATCATGCACGAGCACCACATCTCGGGCCTGCCGGTGGTGCGCGGCGAGAAGCTGGTCGGGATCGTGACCAACCGCGACCTGCGCTTCGTGCGCAGCCGCGAGGCGCCGGTCTCGACGGTGATGACCAGCGACGGGCTGATCACGGTGCGCCTGGGCGTCTCGATGGAGCAGGCCAAGGAGCTCTTGCACGCCAACCGGATCGAGAAGCTCCTGGTGGTCGACGACCTCGGCAACCTGCGCGGGCTGATCACGATCAAGGACATCGAGAAGCAGCAGCTCTTCCCCAACGCGAACAAGGACCCGCTCGGCCGGCTGCGCGTGGGCGCAGCGGTGGGAGTCACCAAGGACGCGATCGAGCGGGCCGACGCGCTGATCCGCGCCGGCGCCGACGTGCTCCTGGTCGACAGCTCGCACGGTCACGCCGAGGCGGTGCTGCGCGCGATCTCGGAGCTCCACGCGGCCTTCCCGTCGGTCGAGATCGTCGGCGGCAACGTGGCTACGGCCGAGGGCGCCGAGGCGCTGATCAAGGCGCACGTCTCGGCGGTGCGCTGCGGCGTCGGTCCGGGCTCGATCTGCACCACGCGCATCGTAGCCGGCGTGGGCGTGCCGCAGCTCACGGCCATCATGGACGCCGCCGAGGTGTGCAAGCGCCACGGCGTGCCGCTGATCGCCGACGGCGGCATCAAGTACTCGGGCGACATCGTGAAGGCGCTGGCCGGGGGCGCGGACACGGTGATGATCGGGTCACTGTTCGCCGGCACCGACGAGAGCCCGGGCGACGTGGTGCTGCACCAGGGCCGCTCCTACAAGGTGTACCGCGCAATGGGCTCCATGAGCGCCATGCGCGAGGGCTACCGCGACCGCTACTTCCAGCAGGAAGTGAAGTCGCCCGCCAAGCTGGTGCCCGAAGGCGTCGAGGGCCGCGTGCCGCACCGCGGCCCGCTCTCGAACAGCTTGTATCAGCTCATGGGCGGCGTGCGCTCGGGCATGGGGCTGATCGGCGCGCCCGACCTCGAGGCGCTGCGCAGGCGCGCCCAGTTCGTGCGCATCACCGCGGCCGGCCTGCGCGAGTCACACCCGCACGACGTGATCATCACCGAAGAGCCGCCGAACTACTGGCTCGAAAGCAAGTAGCTGGTGAGCCCAGAGCGCGCGATCGTCGTCGACTACGGCGGCCAGTACACGCAGCTGATCGCGCGCCGGATTCGCGAGCTGCACGTCTACTGCGAGATCGTGCCGCCCTGGGTCACGAGTGAGCGGCTGCGCGAGATCGCGCCGCGCGCCGTGGTGCTCTCGGGCGGGCCCGCGAGCGTGTACGCCGCCGACGCGCCGAAGACCAACCCCGAGGTGTTCCGCCTGGGCGTGCCCATGCTGGGCATCTGTTACGGCATGCAGCTCATGATGCAAGAGCTCGGCGGCAAGGTCGAAGCCGCGGGCGCGCGCGAGTTCGGACGTGCCGAGCTCGCGCACACGGGTCACGACGATCCGCTGTTCCGCGGCGTGCCGGCCGTGTCGAACGTGTGGATGAGTCACGGCGACCGGGTGACCGCGATCGGGCGCGGCTTCGAGACGGTCGCCACCTCGGCGAACTGCCCGTTCGCGGCGGTGCGCTCCGCGGACCGCAAGCTCTACGGGCTGCAGTTCCACCCCGAGGTGGTACACACCGAGCACGGCACCCGGCTGCTGCAGAACTTCCTGTTCCAGGTGGCGGGCCTCGCCGGCACCTGGACCATGGACGAGTTCATCCAGAACGAGCTCGCGCGGCTGCGCGCGCGCATCGGGAAGTCGACGGTGATCTGCGGCGTCTCGGGCGGCGTCGATTCGACGGTGGTCGCGGTGCTCCTGCACAAGGCGATCGGCGACCAGCTCCACTGCATCTTCGTCGACAACGGCCTCCTGCGTGCGCACGAGCGCGAGGAGGTCGAGCGCTGCTTCCGCGACCAGCTCCGCATTCCGCTGCTCACGCTGGACGAGAGCGAGAAGTTCCTGCGCAACCTGCGCGGAGTCGAGGAGCCGGAGAAGAAGCGGGTCGTGATCGGTCACACCTTCGTTGCGGCGTTCGAGCGCGCGGCGAGCCAGTTCAGCGACGCGCGCTTCCTGGCGCAGGGCACGCTCTATCCCGACGTGATCGAGTCGGTCTCGGTGCACGGCCCCTCCGCCACGATCAAGACGCACCACAACGTGGGCGGGCTGCCCGAGGTGATGAAGCTCGAGGTGGTCGAGCCGCTGCGCGAGCTGTTCAAAGACGAGGTGCGCGAGGTGGGCGACCGGCTGGGCGTGCCGCGCGAGCTGTCGCGCCGCCACCCGTTCCCGGGCCCGGGGCTGGCGATCCGCGTGCTGGGCGAAGTGACTCGCGAGAAGCTCGAGATCCTGCGCGCGGCCGACTGGATCGTGCAGCAGGAGATCCGCGCCGCCGGCTGGTACGACAAGCTCTGGCAGGCATTCGCGGTGTTCCTGCCCGTGCGGTCCGTGGGCGTGATGGGCGACTACCGGACCTACGACCAGACGATCGCGCTGCGCTGCGTGACCTCGCGCGACGCCATGACCGCCGACTGGGCGCCGCTGCCGCACGAGCTCCTGGCGAAGATCTCCGGCCGCATCACGAACGAGGTGCGCGGCGTGAACCGCGTGGTGTACGACATCTCGTCCAAACCCCCGGCCACCATCGAGTGGGAGTGAAGCCGGCCCGTTCCTGCGGGCACGAGGCGCATGGCCCGGAGATCGCCGCAGCGCTCGTGCGCGACTTCCTGGCGCGCGTCTTGCGTAGCTGCCGGTGACTCACTCCGAGTGACCGATCCGCGCGGCTCCCGGTCACCTTGCTGGTGAAATTTCGGGACATCCACGTGGGCAGACGTGGGAGGCTCGTACAATGTCCAATCGCGTCGAGATCTCGACCGAGGAGATCTCTTACCGCAAGCGGGTCCACGTGCTCGACAGCCACATCGCCTACGTCGACGCCGGGGAGGGCGACCCGATCGTCTTCCTGCACGGCAATCCCACGCCGTCCTACTTGTGGCGCAACGTGATCCCGTATCTCCTGCCGTTCGGCCGCTGTCTCGCGCCCGACTACGTGGGCATGGGCAACTCCGGCCCCGCGCCGAACGGCACGTACCGCTTCGTCGACCACCGCCGCTATCTCGACGCCTGGTTCGAAGCGCTGCGCCTGGACCGCAACGTGATCCTCGTGGTGCACGACTGGGGCTCCGCGCTCGGCTTCCACTGGGCGCAGCGCCATCCCGAGCGCGTGAAGGCGATCGTCTACATGGAGGGGATCGTGCGGCCGTTCCACTCCTGGAGTGAGTGGCCCGACGCGACGCGCGCCTTCTTCCAGGCCCAGCGCCGCGCAGAAGGCGAGGACCTGATCCTGCGCCGCAACCTCTTCATCGAGTATCTGCTGCCCTTGCGGAACATTCCGCGCGAGGCGGTCGAGGTCTACCGCCGCCACTACCGCAACCCGGGCCCGTCGCGCCTGCCCATGCTGGCCTGGACGCGCGAGCTGCCGATCGCCGGCGAGCCCAAAGACGTGGTGGAGATCGTCGAGTCCTACGCCGGCTGGCTGTCGCGGAGCCCGATCCCGAAGCTGTTCGTCGACGCCGACCCGGGCGGCTTCCTGATCGGCGCGCAGCGCGAGTTCTGCCGCGCCTGGCCGAACCAGGAGACTGCGCTCGTGCGCGCCGCTCACTTCATGCAGGAGGAGGCGCCCGATGCCGTCGGCGAGGCGATCGCGCGCTTCGTGGCGCGCTTACTGGCGGGCGGGACTCACTCGGACAGGAACGCGACCTTGCCCGTATCCACGTCGTAGATCGCCCCGACCAGCTCGGCCTTCTTCTCGTCGAGCTCGTGGGCGATGAGCGGGCTGCGCGCGCGGATCTCGCGCATCGACTCGCGCACGTTCTGCTCGGCGACCGCCGTCGCGCACGCCTCGCTCTTGGCGTCGCTGCAGTGGGCGGCCTCGATCGCGGGGTGGATCTTGGCGACCAGGCCCGTCAGGTTGCCCAGGCGCACGTCCTCGAGCGCACCCTTCACGGCGCCGCAGTGTGTGTGCCCCATGACTACCAGCAGCTTCGCGCCCGCGTGGAGCGCGTACTCCAGGCTCCCGAGCTCGTCGTCGTTCACCACGTTGCCCGCGACGCGCACGCCGAACACGTCGCCCAGCCCCTGATCGAACACGACCTCGATCGGCGCGCGCGAGTCCATGCAGGCGAGCACGGCGGCGAACGGATACTGACCGGCCGCCGTGGCCACGACCTCCGACGGCCAGTCGCGCGGCATCATCGCGTGGCCCACGAAGCGCGCGTTGCCCGCCTTCAGCCGCTCCAGCGCCTGGTCCGGAGTCATGGCGCTCTGCGACGCCTGGGTCTGGACTTCGAACTTCGCCTGCTGCGCGAGCGCCGGGGCGGCAAGGCCGAGCAGCGCCACCAGCATTGCGCCCGTCCGCATCATCATCGCGTCACCCCTCGCGACAGCATAGTCGATCCGGCCCGCCGCCGATGGGGCCCGATGCCCCATCGTGAGGCCGCGGGTGTACGATCGGCCCATGCCTACCATCACCACCCAAGACGGCGTCGAGATCTTCTACAAGGACTGGGGCTCCGGGCAGCCGATCGTGTTCAGCCACGGCTGGCCGCTGTCGGCGGACGACTGGGACGCCCAGCTGATGTTCTTCTGCGGGCAGGGCTTCCGTGTCATTGCCCACGACCGGCGCGGCCATGGGCGCTCGTCGCAGGTCGCCGATGGCCACGACATGGATCACTACGCGGCCGACCTCGCGGCACTCACTGCACACCTCGACCTGAAGAATGCGATCCACGTCGGTCACTCGACCGGCGGCGGCGAGGTCGTGCGCTACGTCGCTCGCCACGGCGCAGGCCGGGTGGCGAAGGCGGCGATTCTCTCGGCGGTGCCGCCGCTGATGGTGAAGACGCCGTCGAACCCCGGCGGCACGCCCAAGGAAGTCTTCGACGACCTCCAGCGCCAGAACGCGACCAACCGCGCGCAGTTCTATCTCGACATCGCCTCCGGTCCCTTCTATGGCTTCAATCGACCGGGCGCGAAGGTATCCGAGGGCATGATCCGCAACTGGTGGCGCCAGAGCATGATGGGCAGCGTGAAGGCACACACCGAGGGGATCGTCGCCTTCTCACAGACCGACTTCACGGAAGACCTGAAGAAGATCGACGTGCCGGTGTACGTGATGCACGGCGACGACGACCAGATCGTGCCCTACGCCGACTCGGCGCCGCTGTCCGCGAAGCTGCTCAAGAAGGGCACGCTGAAGACGTACAAGGGCTTCCCGCACGGCATGCCGACCACCCAGGCCGCGACCATCAACGCGGACCTGCTCGCGTTCATCCGCGCCTAGGCCAGAGTCACTCGCATCCTCTAGAATCCCCCCCGGGGGGACGCTCTTGATCGCGAAGGACGGCTTCGTCCATCTGCACCTGCACACGCAGTACTCGCTCCTGGACGGGGCCATCAAGCTCGCGCCGCTGTTCGAACAGGTGAAGGAGCTGGGGCAGGGCGCCGTCGGCATGACCGACCACGGCAACCTGTTCGGCGCGGCCGAGTTCCACGAGAAGGCGCGCGCCGCGGGCGTGAAGCCGCTGATCGGCTGCGAGACCTACATCGCGAGCGGCTCGCGCTTCGAGAAGGAGAAGCGCGCGCAGGACAAGTCGGGCTTCGACGCGATCAACCATCTGCTGCTGATCGCCATGAACGAGACGGGCTACCGCAACCTCATGACGCTCGTCTCGAAGGGCTATCTCGAGGGCTTCTACTACAAGCCGCGCATCGACCTCGAGCTCTTGCGCCAGCACAGCGACGGACTGATCGCGACCTCGGGCTGTCTCTCGTCGATGATCTGCCGCGCGCTCGCGTCGAACGAGACGCGCCGCGCGTACGAGCTCGCGGAGGAGTTCGCGCGGCTCTTCCCTGGCCGCTTCTACGTCGAGCTGCAGCGCCACGGCATCGAGCTGCAGGAGCGCGTGAACAAGGAGCTCCTGCGCATCGCCGACGAGCTGCGGCTCCCGCTCGTGGCCACCAACGACGCGCACTACCTCCACGCGCACGACCACGGGCCGCACGAGGCGCTGCTGTGCATCGGCACGGGCACCACGCTGGACGACCCCGGGCGCTTCAAGTTCGACGGCAAGGGCTTCTACGTGAAGTCGGCGGCCGAGATGGCCGAGGTCTTCCACGACCTGCCCAAGGCGGTGAGCAACACGGTCGAGATCGCCGAGCGCTGCAACCTCGAGCTGCAGACCGGCGTGTACCAGATGCCCGAGTTCCAGGTGCCGAGTCACACCACGCGCGAGGCGGTGCTGCGCGAGCAGGCCGCCACGGGTCTGCGCGAACGGCTCGGCCTCTCGCTCGACGAGCCGATCCAGCCCGCGCGCGCGGTCTACGCCGAGCGCCTGCAGATGGAGCTCGACGTCATCTGCAAGATGGGCTTCGCGGGCTACTTCCTGATCGTGGCCGACTTCATCGCCTACGCGCGCAACCACGGCATCCCGGTCGGCCCGGGGCGGGGCTCCTCGGCGGGGAGCCTGGTCACCTACTCACTGGGCATCACCGGCGTGGATCCGCTCGAGTACGACATCTTGTTCGAGCGCTTCCTCAACCCTGAACGCATCTCGATGCCCGACATCGACGTCGACTTCTGCATGCGCGGGCGCGACCAGGTGATCGAGTACGTGCGCCGCAAGTACGACGGCGAGGGCAATGCCGAGAAGCGCGTCGCGCAGATCATCACCTTCGGCAAGCTGCAGGCGCGCGCGGCGATCCGCGACGTGGGCCGCGTGCTCGGCATGACCTTCGGCGAGGTGGACCGGATCGCGAAGCTCGTGCCGGAGGTGCTCGGCATCTCGCTGCAGGAGGCGATCGACTCGTCGCCTGACCTGGCCAAGGTGAAGTCGGCCGAGCCGCAGGTCGCAAAGCTCCTCGACACCGCGCTCGCGCTCGAGGGGCTCACGCGCCACGCCTCGACGCACGCCGCGGGCGTGGTGATCGGGAACCGCCCGCTGATCGAGCTCGTGCCGCTGTACCGCGACCCGAAGTCGGGCGAGGTCGTGACCCAGTTCGACATGAACATGGTCGAGCGCGTGGGGCTGGTGAAGTTCGACTTTCTCGGCCTGCGCACGCTCACGATCGTGTCCGACGCCGAGCGGCTCGTGCGCGCGAGTCACCCCGAGTTCTCGGTAGCCGCGATCCCGATGGACGACAAGAAGACCTTCGAGCTCCTGTCGCGCGGCGACACCGAAGGCGTGTTCCAGATGGAATCGAGCGGCATGACCGAGCTCGCCACCAAGCTCAAGCCCAAGGTGTTCCGCGAGATCATCCCGCTGATCGCGCTCTACCGCACCGGGCCGATCGAGTCCGGCGCGCTGCAGGAGTACGTCGACCGCAAGCTCGGCATGGCCCGGGTCGAGTATTTCCTGCCGCAGTTCGAAGAGGTCACCCAGGAGACGCTGGGCGTGATCGTGTACCAGGACCAGGTGCTGCAGATCGCGAATCGCGTCTCGGGCTACTCGCTGGGCGAAGCCGACTTCCTGCGCCGCGCCATGGGCAAGAAGAAGCCCGAGGAGATGGAGAAGCAGCGCAAGCGCTTCATCTCGGGCGCGGTCGAGCGGGGCTGCGACGCCAGGAAGGCCCAGGCGCTGTTCGACATGATCGAGAAGTTCGCCGGCTACGCCTTCCCGAAGGCGCACTCGACCGCCTACGCGCTGATCACCTACCAGACCGCGTATCTCAAGGCGAACTACCCGCGCGAGTATCTCGCGGCGCTGCTCACGATCGAGTCGGGGAACCTGGACAAGCTCGGCAAATACATCGGCCACGCGCGCGACCGCGGCATTCCGGTGCTCGCGCCCGAGGTGAACTCGTCGGAGCGCGACTTCGCGGTCGTGCCCGAGGGCATCCGCTTCGGCTTCGCCGGCGTGAAGAACGTGGGCGAGGGCGCGGTCGACGCCATCCTCGAGACCCGCGCCGAGGGCGGGCCGTTCGCCAGCCTGTTCGACTTCGTGCGCCGCATCGACTCACGCCGCATCAACCGGCGCGTGATCGAGAGCCTGATCCGCTGCGGCGCGTTCGACTTCACCAAGGCCACGCGCGCCTCGCTCTGGCAGGCGCTCGGCCCCGCGCTCGAACGCGCGCAGCGCGACCTGCGCGACCGCGAGCTGGGTCAGGTGTCGCTCTTCGGCGTGGAGGCGCAGCGCGAGGAGCCCGCGGTGCCCGAGATCCCCGAGTGGGCGAGCGCCGAGCTGCTCGCGGGCGAGAAGGAGATGCTCGGCTTCTACGTCACCGGGCACCCGCTGCGCGAGCACGCGCGTCCGCTCGACCTGTTCACGAGCTTCCGGCTGGACCGCGTGCCCGACGACCCGGGACGGCGGCGCGAGGTCTGGATCGGCGGCATGCTCGGCGCCTTGCGGGTCACCAACACCAAGAAGGGCGATCTCATGGCGCGCGCCACCCTCGAAGACCTGGGAGGCACGCTCGACATCGTGTTCTTCCCCAAGACGTACGCGAAGTTCTCGGCGCTGCTCCAGGGCGGCGGGCCGGTGCTCGTGAAGGGCAACGTGGCGGGCGAGCCGGAACGGCCCGAGCTCCACGCCGACGAGATCCTGCGGCTGGAGGACGCCTGGAATCAGCGCACGAGCCGCGTGGTCGTGGCGGTGGCCGAGCACGAGCTCACCGACGACCGGCTCGCCGGCCTGCGCCGCGCGCTCGACCTCGTGCCGGGCACGGTGCCGGTGAGCTTCGAGCTGGCGCTCGCGACCGGCAGCGCCGCGGTGTTCGACCTGCCGCGCCATCGGGTGCGCGTATCGGAGTCACTGGTGCGCGAGCTGGACGGGATCTTCGGCCGGGGGGCGACGCGATGCCGGGTCGCATGAGTCGCGCCGCGGCCGCGCTCTTGTGTCTCGCGCTCGCGGGCTCGGCGCGCGCGCTCGAGCCGGTGAGTGTCTCGGTGCAGGGCGTGGTCTCGTCGGGCGAGGTCGGTGAGTCGGCGCCGCGCGACGCGGCCTACCGCGCGGGGCTCGTGGCCGCGGTGCTCGAGGCCGCGCGCGGCATCCTGGGCAACGACCAGTACGCGGGCGACGTGGAGCGCCTGCGCGCCACGCTCGCTCCGATCGCGCAGCGCTTCGTGCTCACCTACCGCATCGACGGGGCGCTCGAGAAGCGCCGCTCGCCGCTCGACCCGGCGGTCGAGGAGTACGCGCTGCCGATCACCGCGCGCATCGACACCACCCAGCTGCGCGCGACGCTCGTGAGCGAGGGCTTCCTGCGCGAGGCGGGCGACCGGCCCTCGCTCGCGCTCTGGGTGAAGCCCGCGCCCTCGACGGCGGGCGTGCCCGCCAGCGCGCCGACGCACCTCGAGCAGTCGGTGCGGAAGAGCCTGGCCGAGCGCCAGTTCGTGGTGGTCGAGCCCGCCCTCCGGCCCGGCGCCGGAGTGAACCCGGCCAGTGCGCTCGACCTCGCGCGCGGCACCGGCGCCGACGTGGCGCTCGACCTCGAGCTCAACTGGCGGCCCGCCAACGGCACCACGCCGGGCGGCGTGGCCGAGGTCCGCGCCCGCGCGCGGCGCAGCGACGACGGCAGCGAGCTCGCGGTCGCGCGCTTCGAGGGTGCCGGCTACGACGCCGACCCCGATACGGCCTTCATGCACGCCCTGGAGGCCGTCGAGCCCCAGGTGGGTGAGAACCTCGCGCTCCAGCTGCAGCGAAACTGGGAGGCGGTGGCTTCGACGTCCAAGCCCGTGGAGCTCGGCCTCGATGCCGTCACGAGCCTGGAGCAGGTGATGTCGGTCCGCCGCGTGCTGCTGCAGCAGCTGGGCGCGAAGACCGCCGAGGTGCGCGAGCTGCGACCCCACGGTGCCACGCTCCAGGTGGTCTCGCCGCTGGGCCCGGGCGCGCTCCAGGAGAAGCTGGCGAGCACTCGCTTCGACGGCTTCGGCCTGAGCCCCGAGGACGCCGGGGCCGGTCAGGCACGGCTTCGGGTGGAGGTCCACCCGGCCGCTCCCGATTCCCTCAGTCCGCATTGACCCGCGTCCAAATTGACTACCAACGCCCGAATTGATACTTGGCTCGCTGGTTTACAGGCACGTAGCTCAGGGGTAGAGCACTACCTTGACACGGTAGGGGTCGGCGGTTCGAGACCGCCCGTGCCTACCAGCAGGCCCCCGGGCCAATCATGAGTCGATGAGCGCCGGCGAAGTTCAGCTCGAGCTTCCGGACGGCACACGTCTTCGTGTGCCGAGCGGCACAACCTCGTTCGAAGTCGCCAGGCAGATCGGCGCCGGACTGGGCAAAGCGGCGCTGGCGGGCGAGCTCGACGGCCGCCTGGTCGACGGGCGCCTGCCCCTTACGGCCGGCGGCAAGTTCCGGGTCATCACCGCACGCGACCCCGAGGGCGGCACCGTGATTCGTCACTCGGCCGAGCACGTCATGGCCGACGCGGTGAAGCGCCTCTGGCCGGCGACACGGATCGACGTCGGGCGCTCGGATCACAGCGAGAAGTTCCAGTACGACTTCGACATCCCCGTGCGCATCACGCCCGAGGACCTGCCGCGCATCGAGGCCGAGATGGCCAAGATCGTGGCCGAGAACCGGCCGTTCGTGCGCGAGACACTCTCGCGCGCCGACGCCCAGAAGCTGTTCGAGTCACTGGGCGAGACGCTCAAGCTCTCGCGCCTGGGCGACATTCCCGCGGGCGAGGAGATCACGGTCTTTCGCGACGGCGACTTCGTCGACCTGTGCCGCGGCCCGCACGTGCAGCGCACCGGGCAGATCGGCGCCTGGAAGCTGACCGAGCTTGCGGGCTCGTATTGGCGCGGCGACGAGAACAACAAGATGCTGCAGCGTATCTACGGCATCGCGTTCAAGGACCGCAAGGAGCTCGACGACCACCTGGCGCGGCTCGAGGCCGCGCGCGAGCGCGACCACCGGCGCGTGGGCGCGGAGCTCGAGCTGTTCCAGTTCCACGAGTGGGCGCAGGGCTCGCCGTTCTATCTGCCCAAGGGCCTGGCGCTGTACAACGCGCTGGTCGACTACATGCGCGGGCTGTACCGCAAGCACGGCTACGAAGAGGTCATGTGCCCGCAGATCTTCTCCGCGGAGCTGTACAAGACCTCGGGTCACTACGACAATTTCGCCGGTGACTTCTTCCTGTTCCCCGGCCCCGAAGAGGGCGAAGAGCTCGGCGTGAAGCCGATGAACTGCCCGGGTCACTGTCTCCTGTTCCGCTCGCGCAAGCGCTCCTACCGCGAGCTGCCGCTCCGGCTGGCCGAGTTCTCGCGCCTGCACCGCAACGAGCGCACGGGCTCGTTGCACGGCCTGACGCGCGTGCGCTCGATGGCCCAGGACGACGCCCACATCTACTGCGCGTGGGAGGACATCGGCGAAGAGATCCACCGCTTCATGGAGCTGTGCAGCGAGGTCGACCACGACCTCGGCATCGGCGGGGTCGCGACGTACGTCTCCACGCGGCCCGAGAAGTTCATCGGCTCGATCGAGACCTGGGACCGCGCCGAGAAGATGCTGGTCGACGCGGTCGAGGCCACGGGCGCGAAGTGCGGCATCAAGAAGGGCGAGGGCGCCTTCTACGGGCCCAAGATCGAGCGCCACTTCCAGGACGTGATGGGGCGCTGGTGGCAGCTCGGCACGCTGCAGATCGACACCGCCATGCCCGGCCGCTTCGGGCTGAAATACATCGGCGCCGACGGCGCCGAGCACGAGCCGGCCATGCTGCACCGCGCGGTGCTCGGCTCACTGGAGCGCTTCATCGCGATCTACCTGGAGCACACGGCGGGCGACTTCCCGGTGTTTCTCGCGCCGCAGCAGGTCGCGGTGCTGCCGGTCTCGGACCGCCAGGCCGACTACGCGCGCGAGGTCGCGGACCTGCTGCGCGCGGCGGGCATCCGCGCCGAGGCCGACGTGCGCAGCGAGACACTCAACTACCGCGTCCGCGCCGCGGAGACACACAAGATTCCCTACGCGCTCGTCGTGGGCGAGCGCGAGCAGGCCTCGCGCAGCGTCAGCGTGCGTCGGCGCAAGAGCGCCGGGCAGGAAGTGGTGCCGCTCGAGCAATTCGAGAAAAACATCCAGGAGGAGATCAGAACGCGTGGGATTCCGTAGACGCCGTTGGCGCGACGTAGCGCCCGAGAAGGACAAGGTCCGAGTGAACCGCGCGATCCGCGTACCGGAAGTGCGGGTCGTGAACGAAGACGGTCAGCAGCTCGGGGTCATGCCGACCGATGCAGCGCGCGACATCGCCGCCCGCATCGGTCTCGACCTCGTCGAGATCTCGCCCAATGGCACGCCGCCCGTGTGCAAGATCATGGACTACGGGCGGTACAAGTACGAGATCAAGAAGAAGGCCTCGACCCAGAAGCGTTCGCAACACCAGAGTCAGCTGAAAGAGATCAAGCTGCGGCCACAGATCGACGGGCACGATCTCGACTTCAAGATGAAGGCGGCGGAGCGGTTCCTGATGGAAGGCGACAAAGTGAAGGCCACCGTCACGTTCCGCGGCCGCGAGATCACGCACGTGCAGATCGGGCACGAGCTGCTCGAGCGAGTCACCAAGCGCCTGGCCGAGATCGCCAAGCCCGAGTCGCGGCCGCAGATGGAAGGCCGGATGCTGTCGATGATGTTCGGACCCGACCGCGCGGCGATCAAGAAGATCGAAGCCCGGCGCGCGTCCGAAGCCGCCAAGCAAGCCAAGGCCGAAGCCCAGGCCGAAGCGGCGTCCGCCGCCGAGGAAGAGGCGGAAGAGTTCGAAGACGAGGAAGAGGAAGAGGACGAGGAGACCGACGGTGCCGAAAGTTAAGACGCGGCGGGCCGCCGCGAAGAGATTCAAGAAGACGGGCAGCGGGAAGATCGCGCGCACGCAGGGCTGGAAGGGCCACCGCCTGATCAACCGCACCCGCAAGCAGAAGCGCAAGGTCACGGGCATGGTGGTCGCCGACGACGTCGACCAGCCGCGCCTGAAGC
>DATKAO010000097.1 GCA_035498015.1 Myxococcota bacterium | reverse complement strand
GAAAATCCTGGCGAGTATTGCAACGGGTCCTGCGACGACGGTCGCAGGACCCGTCGCTCTTTCGGCACCTGACCGACGCGCCTGACTGACCGAGCCTCTGATCTCCCGGTCAGTCAGTGTCAGCGATAGTTGCGATCGTCGTCGGTGTTCTGGCGCCGCTCGAGCTCTTCGCGGCGCACGGCACGCAAGCGGTTGCGCATGCGCATGCGGTGCCAGCGATGACTGAGCGAGCGCCAGCCGATCGCGCGCCGCAGCTCGCCGCGCAGGAGCGCCGCGGCGACCAGCACGCCGCCCAAGTGACCCATGTAACTCACGCGGCCGTCGCCGCCGAGCAGGAACTGCATGAGGAACAGGAACGGCACGATCCAGATCGCGCGGATGGGCATGGGCGGGATCAGCATCATGATCATGCGATCCGGCCAGATGAGCGAGAACGCCGTGACCACGCCGTAGATGGCGCCCGACGCGCCGAGCGTGGCGGCGCCCCACTGGCCCATGAGCGCGTTCCAAGCCAGGATCACGAAGCCTGCGCCGACGCCGCACGTGACGTAGAAGCGCAGGAAGCGGCGCGATCCCCAGGTCGCCTCGAGCACCGGCGCGACCAGATACAAGAACCACATGTTGAACAGGATGTGGAACGGGGTGTCCGTGGCGTGCAGCCACATGTACGTGAAGGGCTGCCAGAGGTAGAGCTGGCCGAAGAAGCCGTCGAGGCGCACCGCGCACAGCTCGGTGAGCGGGATGCCGAGCCTGTTCGCGAACAGCTGGCAGATCCAGATCGCGAAGTTGGCGATGATGATGCGCTGCACCATCGGCGTCATGCCGGGGATGCCGGTGCTGCTCGGCATGTAGCCGCGGTTTCGTCCGTACACGCTTGCGAGGCTACGAAATCCCGGGGTCGGATGCCTTCGCGAGCGCTTCGAGCGCGCGCGCTGCGGCCGGCTCGTCGAGCCCGGCCAGGTCGACGATCGGCAGCGCCACGTCGAGCTCGCGGCGCAGCTCTGCGAGGCGCGCGCGGCAGCGCGCCGGATCGCCGTGGAGCACCGCCCGGGCCTGCGCGTCGGGCGCGAGCTCTCTGAACCACGGCGCGTGGCGCCGGTAGTCGGCGAGCGCGCTCTCGAGCGGCGCGCCGGGCCGTGCGAACACCCAGATCCACGTCGGCAACGCGCGGCCGAGCTGCGCGCGCAGCGGCGCGAGCCGCTCGGGCAGCGGCGGCACGTTGGCGTCCCACACGTCTGCGTGGCGGCGCACGACTTCGAGCGCGCGCGGACCCGCGGCCGAGACCGCGATCGGCGTCTCGGCCCGAGCCCGCGCGAGCAGCGGGCGCAGCTCGCCCAGGGTCTGGTCGAGCCGCGCGATCCGCTCGGCGGCCCCGGCGCGCTTCGTGCCGACGCCGAAGTGACTCACCAGCCGGCCGCCCGAGAGCTCGTGCAGCGTGGCCAGCTGGCGCGCCAGGAGCGCCGGCTGCCACAGGTGCGCGAGGTGGATCGAGGCCAGGCGGATGCGACGCGTCGCGAGCGCAGCCGCGGTCATGACGGCGGTCGGGTCGTACACGCGCAGATGCTCGGCCGCGAGCGACGCCGGCGCGTCGCCGTCGAGCATGAGCAGCTCGAAGCCCAGCGCCTCGGCGCGGGCGGCCAGGCGCACGCGCGCCTCGAGCGGCAGCCGGTGGCCGGTGAGCGCGACGCCCAGCGGCGCGCGCGAGTCACTCACGCCTTCCGGCTCCGGCGCGCGGCCAGGAACAGCGCCGCGATCGTCTTTCCGTCGCAGATCTCGCCCGTCTCGATCATCGCGAGAGCCGACGCCAGCGTGATCACCTCGGTGCGCAGCACCTCATGGGCCTCGGGCCGCGCCGGCCCGGGCACGAGCTCGTAGGCGCAGAACAGGTGGATGCGCTCGTCGGTGAAGCCCGGCGTGGTGAGGAGCGCGCCGGTCTTCTCGATCCGGCCGGCGCGGTAGCCGGTCTCCTCTTCGAGCTCGCGCGCCGCGCACACGGCCGGGTCCTCGCCGCGGTCGAGCTTGCCGGCCGGCACCTCCCAGATGACTCCACCCGCTGCGTGCCGGAACTGGCGCAGCATCACGATGCGCTCGGCGTCGAGGAACGGCACCACCGCCGAGGCGCCCGGGTGCTTGAACAGCGCCAGCGTCGCCTGCTCGCCCGAGGGCAGCACCACGGTGTCCAGGCCGAACGAGCCGACGTTGCCCTCCCAGATGACTCGCCGCTCGAGCAGCCGCGCCGGTGTCTCGTCGTCGACCATGGCGCGCGCAAGGTAGCCTAGAATCCGCGCGCGATGGCGGACCTGCGCGCGCGCTACGAATCCTGGCGGGAGGCCCGCGAACGCCTGCGGCTCGAGCGCGCGCTGGGCGCAGAGCCGGATGGCGATGCCGAGCGCATCGACGGCGAGTTCGGCGACGTGACCGGCGGCGCGGCGGTCGAGCGCGCCGAGGGGCGCTTCCGGCTGGGGCTCGTCCAAGCGGCGCTGGCGAGTGAGCTGCGTGCGCTCGACGCCCGCATCGCCGCGCGTGCACGCGCCGAGGCCGAGCCGGAGGAGCTCGACGAGCTCCGGGCCGAGCGGGTCGCCGAGCGCAGCCGTGCGCTGGCGCGCCTGGGCTTTGCGCGCGCGCGCAGCTTCGCCGAGGCGCTGCGGCCTGGAGTCGACTACGACGCCTGGCGCAGCGAGTCCGCGCGCTATCTCGCGCAGAGTGACTCGCTGCTGCGCGACGCCGAGCGCGGCCCCGGCTCGGGCTCGAGCTTCGGCTCCGAGCTGCCCGGGTCGCGCCTGCGCGCCGCGCTCGACCACGCGCTGGCGGGGATGGGGCTCGATCTCGGACGGCTTCCCGGCCTCACGATCGACGGCCCGCGGCCCGGGCTGGCGGGCCCGGCGTTCTCGATCGCGCCACGAGTTCCAGGGGACGTGTGGCTCGAGCTCACCGGCGCGGGCGGGCTCGGCGCGTGCGGTGAGCTGTTCAGCGCGGCCGGTCAGGCGGCGCAGGCCGCGATCACCTCGCCCGAGCTCCCGCTCGAGAAGCGCGTGCTGGGCGATCCGGCCCTGGCGGCTGGCTTCGGCGAGCTCTGGCGCGCGCTGGCCTCGGAGATCCCGCTCGGGGCCGAGCTCGCGCGAGTCACTCCCGAGCACTTCGCCGCGGCCGCGCGCCGCGCGCGCATCGAGCGGCTGCAGAGCGCCGCCGGGCGCGTCGCGACCGAGCTCTGGCTGGCCGAGCTCGACCCGGGGTCGGCGCCCGGCGCGTGGCAGGAGCCCGGCTATCTCGCGCGAGCCGGGCCCGCGCTCACCTCGGTGGACAGCCTGCGCGCCGCGGCCTTCGGCATGGGGGCTGCGCGCCTGCTGCGCGGCCGGTTCGGGCGAGAGTACTGGAAGACACGCGGCGCCGGGACGCTCTTGCTCGAGCTGTGGAACACGGGCACGACCTACGGCCTCGAGGAGCTCGCCCGCGAGCTCCGCCTCGGGGCGCTCGGCGCCGACGCGCTGCTCGAGGACGACCGCACGCCCTGAGTCTCGCGGCGGGTCGTGTACTCTCTCCCGCGATGTCCTGGAAGGAACAGATGGTGCCGATCGCGGTGCCCTCGTGCGGCCTCATGCTCGAGGGCGTGTGGCAGAAAGGGGCCGGCCGCGGCGCGGTGATCGCGCCGCCGCACCCGGAGTACGGCGGCAGCCTCGAGCACCCCGTGGTGAGCGAGCTGGCCTACGGGCTCTACAAGGCTGGCGTCGCCTCGCTGCGCTTCAACTGGCGGGGCGTGGGCGCGAGCCAGGGCCGAGTGACTGGCGACTGGAAGGCGGCCGAGGAGGACTACATGGCAGCGGTCGAGCAGGTCGTCGCGACGCTTCCCCCGCCGATCGTCGCCGCCGGTTACTCGTTCGGCGCGGCCACCGCGCTGCGCATCGGGCTGCGCGACCCGCGTGTCTCGGAGCTGATCCTCGTGGCGCCGCCGGTCGGCATGGTCGAGTCGCTCGCGCTGGCCGAGTTCCGCGGGCCGATCCACGTGATCGTCGGCGGCCGCGACGAGTTCTCACCGCTCGACGAGCTCTCGCCCCTGCTCGAGGGCCTGCCCAACGCGAACCTCGACGTGATTCCCAAAGCCGATCACTTCTTCGGCGGCCAGGGCCTGGCCGAGGTCGCCGAGCTGGTGCGCAGCTCGGTCGCCTGACCCGATCAACCCGGCGGGCCGTTCCGCCGAATGAGCCGGTGAGAATCCTCCCAGGGGGAAGGCAAATGGCTCGGCTCGCGGCTCTGGTGCTCTCTCTCGCCACGCTCGCCAGCGCCCAGGTCGCTCGCGCGCAGTCTCTGTGGGGCCCGACCCAGTACGGCATGTCTGTCGCGCAGGTCCGGGAAAGCGTGCCGGGCGTGCTGAAGTCGGCCAGCCCCTCGAAGCTGGGCGACGGCGCGCTGGGCCTCTTGGAGAAACCCGGAATCGCGCTGGTCGGTCACACGTTCACCGCGCTCTTCTACTTCAAGGGCGAGAGGCTCTCGCAGGTGACCCTCACCCTGGCCGAGAGCTCCGACTTCTCGTCCGCGCTGCTCGTCTTCGAATCGCTCACCGACGCGCTCCGCGCGAAGTACGGCAGCGAGGTCTCTCGCAAGCTAAACCGCGGGTTCCTGAGCGTTGCGGACTCGACCTGGGTCTCGGGGCGGACCAACCTGACGCTGTATCTGATGGCCGTGGGCAACAGCCCGGCCACGCTCAATCTGAACTACCAGGTCAGGCTCGCACAGGAGTCCGACAAACTCTGAGGGCCGCGTCTGGCGGCCAGACGGTCGCGCTCGAAGCCGAGTCAGTGGCCGCCGCACGCTGCGACGGCGCACGACCGCGGCACGTGGCTTGCTCTCCCGGGCCCGTTCGCTTGGGAGGGTGAAGCGTGGACGAGTCGATCCTGTTCCTGTCCGATGGTTCCGTGGTCGCCGAGCGCGACGAGCTGGCAGTGGCGCTCGAGAGTCACGACTATGCCGCGATCTGTCTCGACCGCGGCGGCGTCGACGCCGCGCTGGCCGACGCGCGCTGGCTGCGGCGGCGGCGCAACCGGCTGCCGGTGATCGCGCTGGTCGATACGGCCGAGGTGGAGCGCGCGAGCGAGCTGTTCGCGTGCGGCGTGCACGAGATCGTGGTGCGCGACGCCTCGACCGACTCCAGCCTGCGCTCGCGCGTGGCGGGGCTGGTCGCGCCGCGCGTGGCGCCGAGGCCCGCCGCGGCGTCCGAGGGCATCGTGGCGCGCAGCGCGGCGATGCGCGCGTGTCTCGAGCTGGTGCGCAAGGCGCAGCGCGCCGACGCCACGGTGCTGCTGCTCGGCGAGACCGGCACCGGCAAGGAGGTGCTCGCGCGCACCATCCACGAGGGCGGCCGGCGCGCGCGCGGGCCGTTCGTGGCGCTGAACTGCGCGGCGTTCCCCGAGACACTGCTCGAGAGCGAGCTGTTCGGGCACGACCGGGGCGCATTCACCGGCGCCGCGCGCGCGCGTCCGGGTCACTTCGTGCAGGCGAACGGCGGCACGCTGTTTCTCGACGAGATCGGCGAGACCACGCTCGGCTTCCAGGTGAAGCTGCTGCGCGCGCTGCAGGAGGGCCGGGTGCGTCCGCTCGGCGCGGGCAAGGAGCAGCCGGTCGACGTGCGCATCGTGGCCGCGACCAACCGCGAGCTCGAGCGCGAAGTCGAATCCGGCCGCTTCCGGCGCGACCTGTTCTTCCGGCTCAACGTCTTCCCGATCTCACTGCCGCCGCTGCGCGCGCGCAGCGACGACGTGGTGCCGCTCGTGCTGCACTTCCTGGAGCGCAGCCGCGAGCTCACCAGCCTGCGCGGCGTGGCCTCCGACGCGCGCCGCCTGCTCGAGACCTACCCCTGGCCCGGCAACGTGCGCGAGCTCGAGAACGAGGTCGCGCGCATCGTGACCCACGCCGAGGCGGGCGCCGAGATCACCGCGCGCATGCTCTCGCCGCGCCTGCGCGGCGGCGCGCCCGAGCTGCCGCGTGGCGACGCCTCGACCGAGACCCTGCGCCAGGCCGTGGCCCGCTTCGAGTCCTGGTACCTGAAGCACGCGCTCGAACGGAACCAGCAGCGCCGCATCGCCACCGCCCGCGAGCTCGGCATCACCCGCGAGTGTCTCTACAAGAAGCTCAGGCGCTACGGGATGCAGTGACGAGACACTCTTCGAAGGCGGACAGGTCCGTATAGCGCTTCGCGCGCGGCGCGCTGCGGGCTACGAACGCGCCGCCCGAGGCCTCGATCGCGTGCGCGAGCATGAGGTTGTCGGCGAGGCCGAACGACTCGACCGCGAGCGGGTCGGGGTGGTCGCGCAGGAAGGCGCGCGTGCGGGCCGCGAAGTCGCGGGCCACGTTCGAGTAGCCGTGCACCCGGAGCCCGAGCCCGCGCGCGAAGCCGAGCTCCCACACGGTGCCGGCGTCGGCGCTGGGGCCGCGGAACGGGGTCAGGTTCGCGACCAGGTGCTGGCAGCTGCGGATCAGGTCCTCGTTGGCGCGGCCGATCGCGAGCGCGGCGTCGCGCGGAGCGAGGCCGCCAAGCTCGAGGCCCGCGTCGAGCGGGAACACGCCCGTGAAGCCGTGCCGCTCGCACAGCGCCTTCTTCGCCGCCGCGGCGCGCTGCGGATCGGGCAGGAAGACTTCGGGGCCCGCCAGGTAGACCCGCGGGCGAGTCACTTCGCGTCGAGCTTGCGGTTCGCGACCAGCGCCGGGATCAGGATCAGGTTGGCGACCAGGATCAGGCTGAGGCCCAGGGTGAGCAGGATGCCGAGGCTCGCCATGCCGGGGTGCGGCGAGATCGCGAGCGTGCCGAAGCTCGCGATCGTGGTCAGCGTGCTCTGCACCACGCCGCGCGCGGTGCTGGTCTCGAGCAGCGGGTCCGACTCACCGGCCATGTGACGCCAGCGGTGGACCAGGTGGATGCCGCTGTCGATGCCGATGCCGAGCAGGGCCGGCAGCACCAGCACGTTCGCGAAGTTGAACGGCAGGTCGAAGATGACTCCGATCGCCGCGAGCACGCACGCCGACAAGAGCAAGGGCGCCAGCGCGATCAGCGTGTCGCCCACCCGGCGCCACAGCGCGAGCAGGAGCACCGTGATCGCGAGCGCGGCGCCGAACAGCGCCTCGCGGAACGACTTCACGACCACCCGCGCCGACTCGACGGTCGTGACGGCGATGCCCGTCGCCTCGGGCAGTGCCGCCGTGGCGCTGTCGGCGAAGCGCTGCAGCTCGCGGTCGTCGCGGCCGAGGTCGTGCTTGGGGTACGCGTCGACGCGCACGCGTCCGTCGGGCGCGACCGTGTCGCGCACCAGGTCGTGCGGCAGGTCACTCGCGCCGATCGGCTGCGCTTGGAGCGCGGTGTCGATGCGCTTCATCTGGTCGGGCAGGCTGCCGACCACGCTCTTCTCGAGCCGGGCGAGCGAAGCCGCGCGCGCCGCCTCGTCTTCGCCCGCGAGCTTCGCCACCAAGCCACTCACCGCCGCGCGCAGCTTGTCCAGCGCCGTGCGCGTCTTGGGATCGAGTGACTCGGGCATGGCGTCGGTCTTCGCCAGGAAGCTCTCGAGCGCGGCGATCTCGTCGTCGCTCGTGGGCGGGCGCGGCACGCGTTCCGCGGGCGGCGGCGGCGCCATCATCAGCGCCACGTCCTCCAGGATCGCGAGCTTCTGCTCCTGGTCGGCCGGGATGTAGTCCGAGAGAGTCAGCGTGTGGTCGACCGTGTCCAGGTTCTTCAGCCGCTCGGCCACGGCATCGGCCGCGGCGCGGTCCTTGGCGAGCACGGTAACGCTCCAGGGCGAGAGACCGTCGGTCGACAGCAGGTCGTTGAAGGCAGTCACCGAGTCCGCCGTCTGCACGCGCAGCCGCAGCGGGTTGTAGTCGAAGCGCACGTGCATCAGGAACGGCACGCAGGCGATCGCGAGCCCGAGCGCGCCCATGCGCACCCAGCCCGCGCGCCGCACCGGGAACGAGACGAGCCGCGACATCCAGGCGCTGGGCGGCCGCGGCACGCGCGGCTTGGGCAGCGGGGGCTTGGTCAGCGTGATCAGCGCAGGCAGGACGGTGAGGCTCGCGATCACCGAGATGATGATGCCGCCCGCCGAGATCACGCCCAGCTCGGCCACGCCCACGTAGTCGGTGGGCGCGAAGGCGAGAAAGCCGATCGCCACGGTGATGGCCGCGAGCAGGAGCGACAGACCGACGTCCTGCGCGGTCTCGCGCAGCGCGGCCGCGGAGTCACGGCCCTTCGAGTAGAGGTCCTGCCAGCGCAGGCAGAAGTGCACGCCGAAGTCGTCGCCCAGGCCGATGAACAGCACCGCGAACGCCACCGACACCATGTTGAGCGAGCCGACGGCGAGCGTGGCGAAGGCGAAGGTCCACACCAGGCCGATCGTCAGCGTGAGCGAGGTCGCGGCCATGAGCTTCCAGCTGCGCAGCCCGAAGAACAGGATGCCCGTGACCGCGATGAACGACAGGATGCCCGAGAGCGCGGTGCCGGTGGTGACCGTCTCCAGCTCCTCGGACGACAGCGCGAGCTCGCCGGTGACTCGCACGCGCACGCCGCTATCGCCGTCGAGCCCGACCTCCTGGGCGAGCTCGTGGATGCGCGCGATCGACTCCTCGGCGGGGATCAGCGCGCCGAAGTCGACGATCGGCTGCACCACCAGCACGCGGCGCGGCGTCTCGGGCAGTGACTGGCCGAGCAGCACCTCGCGCCACGACACCGGCTCGGAGCGGCCCGTGCGCTCGGCGTCGACCGCGCGCGACAGCCGGTCGAACACCGGCGCGAGCTCCACCACCGTGGCGTCGCCGGTGCGCAGCGAGTCGGCCGCGCGCTGCAAGAGCGCGAACAGCCCGCGCAGGCTCGAGTCACGGCGCAGCTCGGCGAGATACGGCTGCACCTCGGCCAGGTGATCGGAGAGCTTCGCGAGCTCGTCGGTGCTGAGATACAGCAGGCCGTTCTTCTCGAAGAACGGGCCCTCGCCGGGCACGTCGACCGAGCCGAAGAGCTTGGTCTCCTTCGCCAGCCGGTCACGCAGCGCGAGCGCCGCCTCGCGCGCGCGCTCGGGGGTCGCGGCGTCGACCACGACCAGGAGGGGATCGTTGGACTCGGGGAAGGCCTTGGTGATGTCGCGCCAGGTCTTCTGGTGCGGGAGGTCGGGCGAGAGCATCGCCGCGACATCCATGTTGATGCCGAGATTGCGGTACGTGTAGAGCCCGAGCAGCGCGGTCACGAGCGCCGTCGCGACCAGCGTGCCGATCGGGTGACGCCGGATCCAGTCGACCCACTTCGCGACCGCGCGGCCGATCAACTCGTCCATGCTGCCCCCGCGCGCGATCGGTTATCCTCCGCCGAACCATGCATCATTCCCGGGTCGGGTGCCGCACGGCGCTCGCTGCAGCGTTGGTCGCACTCGTGGTCGGGGGGCTCGGCGCGCTCCGCGCGTCCGCACAGCAGGATGCCACGGCCCTTGCGCCGGCGGACGCCGCGCCCGTGATCGATCACTTCCACGCCGTCCTCCTGGACGTGATGAAGAACGCGAAGACGCTCGGGCTCGAGGGGCGCAAGGTGAAGCTCGCGCCCGCGTTGGATGCCACCTATGACTTCCCTGCGATGGCCCAGCGCTCGCTCGCGACCGGCTGGGCCAAGTTGGACGACGCCCAGCACGAGCGCTTCATCGCCGTATTTCGCGCGATGACGCTGCGCACCTACGCCACGCGCTTCGACGGCTACGACAACGAACGCTTCGAGACCCTGGGCGAGGAGCCCTCGGTCGCGGGAACCGTGATCGTTCGCAGCGTGCTGCATGCTTCGGACGAGGACGTCCACCTGGACTACCGGTTGCGCTCGACGCCCGCGGGCTTCCGCGTGATCGACGTCTACTTGAGCGGCACGGTGTCGGAGTTGGCGCTCCGCAGGGCCGAGTACACCTCGGTGCTGGAGCGCGACGGGTTCGATGCGCTGGTCGCGGCGCTCGAGCGCAAAGTGTCCGAGGGCCCGGGCGCGCCGCCGCGCAACTCGGACTCACGGTTGAAGTAGTAGGCCGAGCGCAGCGCAGCGTAGAAGTCCACGGAGCCGTCGCGCAACGCGTCGAGCGCCTGGCCGGCCTCGGCGCGCGCAGTGATTCCGTTGCCGGTCTGCAGGAAGAGCTGGAGCGTGGTCGACAGCAGGTAGTTCTGCGGCATCACGCTCGAGTCGACGATCCCGCCGAAGCCGTCGCGCGCGGTCGTGGGGCCGAACAGCGGCACCACGATGTACGGCCCCGCGGGCGAGCCGAAGCGGTGCAGCGTGGCGCCGAAGTCGGTCGGGTGCGGGGGGATGCCGAGTGAGTTCGCCACGTCGAAGGCGCCCGCCAGGCCGACGCTCGAGTTGAGACAGAAGCGCACGAAGGTCTGTCCCGCCTCCTGCGGATGGAACTGCAGGAAGTGATTCGCGAACGAGATCGGCTCGGACAGGTTGCGGAACATGCGCCGCACCGCGCGCTCGGCGGGGTCGGGCATGACGAGGGAGTAGGCGTCGGACACGGGCTTGATCGCGTACTTGTCCGCGAGCTCGTTGAAGTCGAACACCACGCGGTTGCCGGGCTCGAGCGGGTCCCAGTAGGAGCTGGTCTCGGCGGCGTCGAGCGCGTCGAAGAGCGCGTCGTCGCCCGCGGGCGCGGGCGGCGCGGGCTCGGCCGAAGGGGCGGGCGCATGCGCCGCGGGAGTCACGGGATCGGTCGTTTCGGCGGACGCAGGGCGCGGGGCGGCGCCGAACGCCGCGAGACCGAGCGCCGACAGGGCCACGAGCTTTCGAGCGACGCTCACGCGTGTCTCCACTGCCACCTCGCGAAACCCCTCCAGAGCAGCGCGCGGGATTGTAGCCGCATTTTTCATGTCGTCTTGAGAAACCCCCGTTCCGGCGGGACGTTTCGTATTAGGCGTTGCTCACGACCGGGGAAACGCGCCCTGACTTATCGGAAACCTCGCTTCCGGGGGTGTGGCGGGCGCGCCCGCTTGTTACGGTGCGCACTTGCCCATGATGCACAGGCAAATCGTCCTGGTAGCGACGCTTCTCGCGCTGGCAATCGGCTGCGCGCGCCCGCCGGAGCCGCGCTACGAGGCCCGCGGCGCGGAGGTGCGGCTCTCGCTGCTCGCGCTCGGCGATTGGGGCCGCCGGCCGAAGGAAGGCCAGACACCCGCGAAACAATTGCGTGTCGCCGAGGCGCTCGCCGCCGAGGACCGCCGCGCGCCCGCGGACGCGCTGATCTTCGTGGGCGACAACTTCTACCCGCACGGCCTGGAAGCGAGCGAGGTCGAGATGCGGCTGCGCGCGAACCTGGTCGGCCCGTATTGTCACTTCGTGGCCCTGACCGCGCGTGGCGCCGCCACGCTGGGCGAAGCGTGTCTCGAGCCGGAAGCGCGGCGCCACCCGCTGCCGCTGTGGGCGGTGCTCGGCAATCACGACACCAGCGCGGAGTCGATCGCGCTCGAGCGCGAGCGCGTGCCGCTGTACGTGTCGAACTGGAAGCTGCTCGGGCTGCCGGTCGAGACGGTCGAGCTGCCGCAAGGCGTGAGCCTGGTGTTCTACGACTCCACCGCCCTGCACCGGACCGCGAACGCCGCGTCGCTGCCGCTGCTCACGCGCGCGCTCGCGCAGTCACGCGGGCCCTGGCGCGTGCTCGTGGCGCACCACCCGCTCGACGGGCGCGAGGTCGACGTGCCGATCCAGCGCGCGCTCGCGGCCGCGGGCGTGCGCGCGCAGCTCCTGCTCGCGGGTCACATCCACGACCTGCGCGGCGCTGCCGGCGAGGCGCCGCAGCCGGCCTTCCAGCTCGTGTCGGGCGGCGGCGGCGGCAGCGAGTCGAGTCACCAGACACTGCCCGGCGAGCTCTACCAGCTCGCCTCGACCGGCTTCGCGCGCGTCGACCTGGTGGGCGCCGGCGCGAGCGCGCACCTGCGGCTGCGCCTGTTCGCGGTCTCGGCCGTGGACGTGCCGCGGGTGGTGGCCGCCTGGACGGTCTCCGAGTCGGGGGCGGTCACCTCCGAGACACTCGGCTCGGCGGCCGAGTAGACTCGCGGCCGTGAACCAGCCACTCGCTCTCGTGCTCGTGGTGCTCGCGCTGGCCAGCGGCGCGCGCGCCCAGACCGCCGTCTCCGAAGCCGACCGCGCGCTGGTGCGGCAGGTCTACCAGGAGCTGGTCGAGACCAACACCACGCACTCGACCGGCAGCACGACTGCCGCCGCCGAGCGCGTGGCGGCCCGGCTGCGCGCTGCGGGCATCCCCGAGTCCGACATCGCCCGGCTCGGACCCTCGCCGACCAAGGGCAACCTGGTCGCGCGCCTGCACGGCAGCGGGGCCGAGAAGCCGCTGGTCCTGCTCGCGCACCTCGACGTGGTGGAGGCCAAGCGCGAGGACTGGTCGGTCGATCCGTTCGTGCTGCTCGAGCAGGACGGCTACTTCTACGGCCGCGGCACGCTCGACGACAAGGCCATGGCGGCGATCTTCACCACGCTCGTCCTGCGGCTGGCGACCGACCACACGCCGCTGCGGCGCGACGTGATCCTCGCGCTCACGGCCGACGAGGAGGCCGGGAACGAGAACGGCGCCGAGTGGCTCTTGCGCGAGCACCGCGAGCTGGTCGACGGGTCACTCGTGCTGAACGAGGGCGGCGGCGGCTGGCTGCGCCAGGGCAAGTATCTCGTGCTGGCCATGCAGTCGTCCGAGAAGACCTACATGGACTACGCGCTCAAGGTGACCGACAAGGGCGGTCACAGCTCGCTGCCCACGCCGGAGAACGCGATCTACCGCCTGGCGGCGGGGCTCGGCCGGCTGCAGAAGCTGGTCTTCCCGGTCGAGCTGAACGAAGTGACTCGCGAGTTCCTGAAGCGCGCCGCGCCGACCGAGCCCAAGGAGATCGGCGCCGCCATGCGCGCGCTGGCCGCGAACGCCCAGGACCCGCAGGCGGCCAAGCGCCTGTCGCGCGAGCCGCGCTACAACGCGCTGATCCGCACCACCTGCGTCGCCACACAGGTCGAGGCCGGTCACGCGCGCAACGCGCTGCCGCAGAGCGCGCTGGCGAACGTGAACTGCCGCATCCTGCCGGGTCACTCGGCAGAAGAGGTCCGCAAGCAGCTCGTGAGCGCGCTCGCCGACCCGAAGATCGACGTGGCGCTCGACGAGCAGGAGATCGCTGGGCCGCGCGCCAGCGTCGACCCCGAGCTGTTGAAGACCGTCGAGGGCGTTGCGGCCCAAGTGTTTCCCGGCGTGCCGGTGGTGCCGACCATGAGCTCGGGCGCCACCGACTCGAAGTACTTCCGCCTGGCCGGGATCCCCGCCTACGGGCTGTCGGGGATCTTCGTCGACATCGACGACGTGCGCGCGCACGGCCGCGACGAGCGCGTGGGCGTGAAGCAGTTCTACGAGGGCCAGGAGTTCCTGAGCCGCCTGGTCACGGCGCTGGCGGCCTCGAAGCCGTGAGCGCCGCGCCGGCGATCTGGATGCGGAACGCGCCGCACAGCTCGATCTGGCGCGCGACGTGGGCGCGGATGCGCGCGAGCGAGTCGTGGTCGTCGGCGCGGGCCGTGGAGCGCAGGTAGGCGACCAGCGCGTCCGGGTCGGTGACCGCGAGCGCGCTGTCGCGCCGCTCGACGCGCTCGACGCGCAGCACCCGGGCGAGCTCGAGCAGCGCGGTCTCGAGGTCGAACTCGGAGTCACTGCGCCCGACGGGCAGCATGGCGTGGGGCAGGCCCAGGCGCGCCGTGAGCTCGCGCAGCTCGAGCAGGTGCGTCCAGGGGTAGGTCGAGGCGACCAGCCGCCCGCCGGGGCGCAGCACGCGCGCCAGCTCGGCCAGCGCCCGCGCGCGGTCCGGCACGTGGTAGAGCATGTGGTTCGCGATCGCGACGTCGAAGCTCGCGTCGGGGAAGGGCAGTGACTGGGCGTCGGCGGTGCGCAGCTCGGGCGCGGGCGAGAGCTGCGCGAGGCGGCGGCGCGCTGCCTCGAGCATGCCGGGCGACAGGTCGCTGAGCACGAGCGAGAGGCCCGCCGGCAGGCGCTCGGCGTTCGCGCTCCACACGCTGCCCGTGCCGCAGCCCACCTCGAGCACGCGCTCGCCCGGAGCGAGCCGCAGACACGCGAACACGAAGCGGTGCCACGGCTCGGGGTTCGTGTCGAAGAGCTCGTAGATGCGCACGCGCGCGTCGAGGTTCGCCGAGCTCGCGTACTGCGCGGCCACGTGCGCGGGATCGTCGATTCTCAGCGCGGCACCGCCGCGAGCGCCGGCTTGGGCTGGCCATCGGCGTCCCAGAAGCCCCAGAAGGCCTCGCGCGCGCGTTTCTCCGGCGCGGCGTCGAGCGCGCGCGCGGGCTTCCAGGGCGCGTCGAAGGCCTCGAACCAGGCGAACGCGTGCGCGCGCGTGGGCGGCAGGCGCCGGGCGAGTGACTCCCAGAAGCGCGTTTGCGCCGCGGGGCTGAAGCCGTCGGCGGCGGGCCCGCTCGGCAGCCCCGTCTCCTTCACCAGCACGGGCAGCGCGAAGCGCCGCTCGAGCTCCGCCACCACGTTCGCGACGAGCTCGACCGAAGCGTCGGGCGGGGCCGCAGCGAACCACGGCTCGCCGGTCGGGTGGATGTTGGGCAAGAGGAAGTCCTGCCGGGGCAGGGCGCGGGCGCGTGCGGGCTCGAGATACACCGCGAACGGCTCGCTCGTGGCGAGCGCCAGGTCCGGCCGTGCGGCGCGCGCCCGCGCGAACGCGCCGGCCAGCGCGCCCGCGTCGTAGCGCCCGAAGAACAGCCCCTCGTTGCCCAGCGCCAGCGCGATCACCACGCCGCGCTCGGCGTCGGCCGCGGCCAGGGCCCGCGCGAGCTCGCGCGAGTCACTGGGCGACCAGACGCCGAGCACCACCGCGCGGAAGCCCGCCTCGCGCGCCAGGCCGGCGAGCCGGTCGAGGCCGTTCGCGCACGAGTAAGTGACCAGTCCGTCGAAGCGCCCGCGCAGGAGCGCCAGGTCGGCGCGCAGGGCGGCCGGCTCGGGCGGGCGATCCGCGCCCGGGTCGAAGCCGCGCGGCGTGTAGGCCACGAAGCGCACGGAGGCCAGGGCTGCGCGCACGCGCTCGGCATCGGCACGCGCCGGCGAGGCGGCCAGGAGCGCCGCGAGCAGGAGCAGAAGACGGGTCACCCCCGCATCCTACGGCTCGTGCACAACGGGCCGCACGCGTTAAGCTCCGGGGCCGCATGCCGGCCGTCCCCGTCACGCTGCCGCACCACCGCTACGACGTCGTGATCGAGCCGGGTGGGCTCGAGGGGCTGGGCGCCCGCGTGCGCGCCGTGGCCCCGGCGCCCGCGGCGTTCCTGGTGTTCGATCGCGCGCTCGAGGCCAGTCACTTGCCCGGCGTGCGCGCCTCGCTCGAGAGCGCGGGCTTCGAGACCACCTGTGTCCCGTTCGCTGGCGGCGAGGAGAACAAGACGCTCGCCACGGTGCATGGGCTGTACGACGTCTTGCTCGAGCGGAGATTCGAACGGCGCGCGCCCGTGATCGCGCTCGGCGGCGGCGTCCTGGGAGACACGGTCGGTTTCGCGGCGGCGACCTACCTGCGCGGCGTGCCGTTCGTGCAGTGTCCCACCACCCTGCTCGCCATGGTCGACTCCTCGGTGGGCGGGAAGGTCGGCGTGAACGTGCCTCAGGGCAAGAACCTGATCGGCGCTTTCCACCAGCCTGTGCTGGTCGTGGCCGATCCGCGAGCTCTGCGCACGCTGCCCGCGCGCGAGCTGCGCTGCGGGCTGGCCGAGTGCATCAAGCACGCGCTGATTCGCGATCCGGCGCTGTTCGAGTGGACGCGGGCGCAGATGCCGCGCCTGCTCGCGCTCGAGCCCGACTCACTCGTCCAGCTGGTCGCGCGCAACGTGGCGATCAAGGCCGCGGTGGTGATCGAGGACGAGAAGGAGACGGGCGTGCGCGCGCACCTGAACCTGGGTCACACCTTCGCCCATGCGATCGAGGCGACGGTCGGCTACGGGCGCGTGCTGCACGGCGAGGCCGTGGGGCTGGGGCTGCTCGCCGCGGCGACGCTCGCGGCCGACGTCGGCCTCGCCGCGCCCGGCCTGCGCGCCGAGGTCGAAGACGTGGTCGCGCGCGCCGGATTGCCGCGCCGCACCGAGCTGCCCGCCGACGCGCGCCTGGCCGAGGCGATGGCGCTCGACAAGAAGGTCGCGTCGGGCCGCATCCGCTTCGTGCTGCCCGAGCGCGTGGGCTCAGTCGTGATCCGCGACGGCGTCGCCCCCGAGGCAGTGAGTCGCGCGTGGGCCTCGATCCGCAACGGAAGGAGAGATGCGTGAGTCAGATGGGAAGGGGGCTCGGTGTGGCAGCCGCGCTCCTGCTCGCCACGTTGTCCTGCTCGCACAAGGAGAGCCTCGACGCGCCGCCGGGCTTCCGCCGCTTCATCGACGGACTCTCGACGCACCACATGCCGATCAGCGCGACGCCGCTGGCCCAGAAGTATTTCGACCAGGGCATCCGCCTGGTCTACGCCTTCAATCACCTCGAGGCGATCCGCGCCTTCGAGGCCGCGCAGAAGCTCGACCCCGACTGCGCCATGTGCTGGTGGGGCAAGGCGCTCGCGCTCGGGCCCAACATCAATGCGCCGATGGAGGCCGACGCCGTGAAGCCCGCGCTCGAGGCCGTGGCCGAGGCGCAGAAGCGCGCGCCCAAGGCGAGCCAGCGCGAGCAGGCCTACGTGTCGGCCATCGCCACGCGCTACTCCGACCAGCCCGGCGCCGAGCGCGCCGCGCTCGACAAGGCCTACGCCGACGCCATGCGCGAGCTCGCCAAGGCCTACCCGGACGATCTCGACGCCGCCACGCTCTTCGCCGAGTCACTCATGGACCTGACTCCCTGGGCGTATTGGCGCAAGAACGGCGACCAGACCGAGTACACGGGCGAGATCATCGTGCAGCTCGAGCGCGTGCTCGCCGCGAACCCGGAGCACCCGGGCGCGAATCACTACTACATCCACGCGACCGAGGCCTCGGGCCAGCCCGGCAAGGCACTGGCCAGCGCGAAGCGGCTCGAGAGCCTCGCGCCCATGGCGGGTCACCTGGTGCACATGCCCGCGCACACCTACATGCGCGTGGGGCTGTATCGCGACGCCTCGGCGGCCAACGCCAAGGGCGCGCAAGCCGACGAGGCCTACATGGCCTGGTGCAAGTCGGGCGGCTTCTACCAGCAGGCGTACTACCCGCACAACCTGCACTTCCTGTGGGCGTCGGAGACCATGGAAGGCAAGGCCGAAGCCTCGCTCGCCACCTCGAAGCGGCTCGCCGAGGTCGTGACTGCCGACGCGGCGCGCGCCGCGCCGCCCGCCCACGAGATCTACGCCATCCGCTACTTCGCGCCGGTGCGCTTCGGCAAGTGGGAGCAGATCCTGGCCGAGCCCGCGCCGCCCGAAGACTTGCGCTACGCGACCGGCATGTACCACTGGGCGCGCGGCATGGCGCTGGCGAACACCGACAAGCTCGACCAGGCGGTGAAGGAGCGCGAGGCGCTCGACGCCGTCGCGTCGGAAGACGCCGTGAAGAACCTGGCCTTCCTCGAGGGTGCCGCGTCGCAGCTGCTGCAGATCGCGGGTCACCTGCTCACGGCCGAGATCGCCGCCAAGCAAGGAGACACCGACCATGCGGTCGAGTCACTCGAGTCGGCCAACGCCGCCGAGGACGCGCTCGCCTACACCGAGCCGCCGGGCTGGCCGCTGCCCGTGCGCCAGTACCAGGGCGCCGCGCTGCTCGCCGCGGGCCGGCCGGCCGACGCGGAGGCGGTCTATCGCGCCGACCTGGTCGAGTATCCCGAGAACGGCTGGTCGCTCTACGGCCTTGGCGCGAGCATGCGCGCGCAGCAGAAGTCCGCCGACGACGTCGACCGCCGCTTCCAGGAGGCCTGGTCCGGCGCCGACGTCAAGCTCGCGAGCTCGCGCTTCTGAGCCAGAGCGCGTAGACGCGCGGGTCGCGGCCCAGCTCGGGGTGGAAGGTCGCGGCGAAGACGGGGCCCCGCGACACGAGCGCGGGGTCGCCCTTCACCCGCGCGTGCACGAGCAGCGACTCAGCGACGCGCGTGATGCGCGGCGCGCGGATCAGCACACACTCGAGCCCCGCGAGCGGCGAGCCGGGGTCGTCGACCTCGGCCGTGGCCACGAACGAGTCGAGCTGCGTGCCGTAGGCGTTGCGCCGCACGTCGATGTCGAGCGCGCCGAAGGAACGCTGCGCCGGATGGCTGACTTCGCGCGCCAGCAGGATCGCCCCCGCGCAGGTGCCGAGCACGGGCGCGCCGGAGGCCAGGAAGGCGCGCAGCGGCGCCTCCAGGCCGTCGCGCGCCAGGCCCTTCAGCATGGCGGTCGACTCACCTCCCGGCAGCACCAGCGCGTCCACGCGCGCGAGCTCGCCCGCGGCTCGCACGAGCACGGGAGTCACCCCGGCGCGTTCGAGCGCGCGGGCGTGGGCGTCGAAGTCGCCCTGCAGCGCCAGCACGCCGACGTTCACCAGCCGCGCCTCGCGAGTCTCTCGCTCTCGGGGATCGCCTCGAGCGCCAGCCCCGGCATCGCCGCGCCCAGGCCGCGCGACGCCTCGAGCACCTCCTTGGGCTCCTGCCAGTGAGTCGTGGCGCGCACGATCGCGCGTGCCCGGGCTGCGGGGTCCTGCGACTTGAAGATGCCCGAGCCCACGAACACGGCTTCGGCGCCGAGCGACATGCACAGCGCGGCGTCGGCCGGGGTGGCGATGCCGCCCGCGGCGAAGTTCGGCACGGGCAGCTTGCCGAGCTCGGCCACGCGAGTCACGAGCTCGTAGGGCGCGCCGTACTCCTTGGCCTGCGCCATCCACTCGTCGCGCGGCGCCTGCACCAGCGCCCGGATCTCGCGCCCGATGCGCCGCAGGTGCCGCACCGCCTCCACGATGTTCCCGCTGCCCGCCTCGCCCTTGGTGCGGATCATGGCCGCGCCCTCGCCGATGCGCCGCAGCGCCTCGCCCAGGTCGCGCGCGCCGCACACGAACGGCGCCCGGAAGGCGGACTTGTCCACGTGGTGCTCCTCGTCGGCCGGCGTCAGCACCTCGCTCTCGTCGATGAAGTCCACGCCGAGTGACTCGAGCAGGCGCGCCTCGATTGTGTGCCCGATGCGGCACTTCGCCATCACGGGGATCGACACCGCGGCGCGCACGGCCTCGATCACCTCGACCGCGGCCATGCGGGCCACGCCGCCTTCCTTGCGGATGTCTGCCGGCACGCGCTCGAGCGCCATCACGGCGGCCGCGCCCGCGTCCTCGGCGATGCGCGCCTGCTCGGCGTTGGTCACGTCGAGGATCACGCCGCCCTTCAGCATTTCGGCGAGTCCGACCTTCAGTCGTGTGAGCTCTTGGTTCATGGGGAGTCTCCTGTGGCTGGGGATTGCGCGTAACCGAACGGCGCCAGGCGCCCCATCAATCCGGGCTGATCGCCCAGCCGTTCGAAGCCGAAGCGCGCGTAGAGCCCGTGCGCGTCGCGCGTCCAGAGCACGAAGCGGCGCAGGTCGGAGAGGTCGGGGTGCGCGCACACCGCGGCGATCAGCCGCTGCGCGAGCCCCTGACCGCGCCAGTCCTCGAGCACGAACACGTCGGCGAGATAGGCGAAGGTGGCGCGGTCGGTGACCACGCGCGCGAAGCCGATCTGCCGCGCACCCGCGAACAGGCCGAAGCAGAGTGACTGCGCGAGCGAGCGCGCCACGCGCTCGCGCGAGATGCCCTCGGCCCAGTACGAACGCACGAGATAGCCGTGGATCGCGTCCAGGTCCTGGCGCCCGGCGCCTTCGCGGATCTCGATCACAGCCACTCTCCACGGGCGACCGGAATCACCCGCCCGCCGACCTCGATCGCGTTCGCGCCCTGGCGCACGCGCAGGAGCGAGGGCCGCGCGATCTGGTGACCCTGCTCGAGCCGCACGTCGAGCGCGCCCGGGCCGTGCGCGCGGTGGCGCACCAGGTAGCCGCCCAGAAAGCCCGCCGCGCTGCCCGTCGCCGGGTCCTCGAGGATGCCGTAGGCGGGCGCGAACAGGCGCACGGTGAAGTGATTGCGCGGGTCGCGGGCGCCGCGCGCGAACACGTAGAGCGATCCGGGCGCGCCGTCGGCCATGAGCTTCTCGTAGTGACTGGTCTCGACGCGCGCGCGTTCGACCGCCGCCACGTCGCACAGCGGAATGAAGAGCTGCTTCGCGCCCGTGCCCTGCACCTCGACCGGCAGCGCGGGGTCGAGCGCGCTCGCGGGCAGGCCCACTGCCGCGGTGGCCCGCTCGGGGCCGGGCAGCGCAGCGAAGCGCGCGGGCGGTGACTCGAGCCAGGCCACGCCATCGGCGGCGAAGCGCACCGGCACCGGGCCCACGCCCAGGCGCAGCACGAGCGACTGCGCCGCGCCGCCCAGCAGCCGCTCGCGGATCGCCGTGGCGGTGCCGAGCGTGGGGTGACCCGCGTACGGCAGCTCGTGACCCGGCGTGAAGATGCGCACGTCGAACGCGCCCTCGCGCGCGGAGTCGGCGAGCACGAACGTGGTCTCCGAGAGGTTCGTCTCGCGCGCGATCGCCTGCATGTCGGCGGTCGCGAGACCTCCAGCGCCGAATACCACCGCCACGGGGTTGCCCGCGAGCGGCGCCTCGGCGAAGACGTCGAGCACGGCGTAGGGAAGCCCCTTCACGCTAGACATGGACCGCCTCCGGCGCGCGCGCTGCGCGCGCCTTTCTGCCGCGCGGCTGGGCCGCGCGAATCACTTCGCAAAGCGCCCGGATGCCGCGCTCGAGCTCGGGCACGGGCGTGTGCGCGAGCGAGATGCGCAGGCTGGCCGCGCCGCGCCCGTCGGGGTGGAACAGCTCGCCCGGGGCGTAGACCACGCCGGCGCGCTTGGCCTCGGGCAGGAGCGCCGCCGCGTCGAGCGGCGCCGGCAGAGTCACCCACAACAGGAACCCGCCCTCCGCCGGCGCGACGCAGGCGCCCTCGGGCAGCGCGCGAGCCAGCGCCCGCTCGGCGGCCTCGAGCCGCCGGCCGAGCTCCTTCACCACGCGCCGCAGGTGGCGGTCGTAGCGGCCTTCCTTCAGGAACAGCGCCAGCCCGGCCTGGATCAGCGGGCTCGTGGTCAGGTCGAGCGCGCGCTTGGCGACCAGCGCCGCCGGCATCACGCCCGGCGGCAGGAACAGCCAGCCCACGCGCGCGGCCGGGAAGAGTGACTTCGAGAACGTGCCCATGTAGAGCACGAGGCCGCGCCGGTCGAGCGCGCGCAGCGGGGGCGCGCCGCGACCGCGCACACGCAGGTCCTTCTCGAAGTCGTCCTCGAGCACGGGCACGCCGTGCTTGCCGGCCAGCTCGAGCAGACGGCGCCGGTGCGCGAGCGAGGTCGAGATGCCCGTGGGATTGTGGAAGCTCGGCATGGTGTAGATCAGCCGCGCGCGGTCGCGGCCCAGCACGGAGTCGAGCCGCTCGAGGTCGAGGCCCTCCGGACCGAGAGGCACCGCGAGCGGCCGCACGCCCATGGCGGTGAGCGCGCCGAACGCCCACGGATAGGTGGGTGACTCGACCACGGCCGCGTCGCCCGCGTCGCAGAACAGGCGCGTGGCGATCGCGAAGCCCTGCGTTGCGCCGGCGGTGATCAGCACGTCGTCCGGCTCGGCCTCGATGCCCGCGCGCGCCATGCGCTCGACCAGCGCGCGCCGCAGGCCGAGATCGCCGCGCGGGTCGCCGTACTCGTAGAGCGCCGCGCCGCCCTTGGCCAGCGCGCGCTGCAGCGTCTTGCGGAACTCCTCGTGCGGGTAGAGTGACTCGTCGGGAATCAGGCGTTCGAAACGCACCGCGCCCTCGGGCGCGTCGTAGTCGACCCGCGCCGCGAGCGTGGCGCGCGCGGCCTCGGCGGCGCGCGCGAAGGTCGGCTCGAAGGGGCGCTCGGCCGGCGCCACCGGCGCCGCGACACCGTTCGGTGTCGGACCGCGGCCCTGCACGAAGGTGCCGCGCCCGACCGTCGATTCCGTGAGCCCCAGGCGCTCGAGCTCGCGGTAGGCGATCGCGACCGTCTCGCGGTTCACGCCCAGGTCCTTGGCCAGCACCCGGATCGGCTCCAGCTTCGTGGCCGGCGCGAGCCGGCCCGCTTCGATCGCGCGCCGCAGGTAGGCCACGATCTGGTCCGAAATCGGCTCCCGCGCCCGGCGCTCGATGGGGATCAGCATGGCGCACAGGATGGATCGCGGGATTGGCCGGGTCAAATCCCATTCATTCAGGTCAATATCAGGCCAATTAGGCCAGGCCAATCAGGTCAATTGGCCTGCCCAGAACTGCGAGCCGCGCGCCAGCTCCGCGACGTAGCCGCGCACGTCCGAGCGCGCGGGCTCCGCGAGCTTCGCGAACGGCACGATGTGCGCGCGTGGCACCCAGCGGAAGGTGAAGTTCACGCGCCGGGTCTCGAAGTCGGCCACGCGCACGTCGAAGCGCAAGCCGCCCTTCTTCTCCACGCGCAGCACGCGGTGCAGCGCGCGCTTCTTCCACGCGTCGCCGCCGAAGAGCTGGAGCGAGCCGTCGGCGAGCCACTCTTGCGCGACCACGCGCGTGGGCTCGTGCTTCGCGCCGCGGCGCACGAACTGGAACAGCGCGCGCTCACCCAGCGAGAGCGAGGCGACCGGGCCCGGCTCGAAGTCACGGTGCTCGCCGAGCCGCGCGCTGTCGACCCACTTTCCGTCCTCGCGCCGGCTGCCGTACAGGTTCACGAGGCAGGTGTTGAGCTCCCAGCCCTGCGGCAGGTCCGGTCCGCGGTAGCGCTTGTGCGCGCGCTGCTCGATCTCGGCCACGAGCCGCGCGAGCACGGGCGGATACGGCTCGGCCGCGACGCAGCGGTCGTGCAGCCCGGAGGGCGGGCGGTAGTAGTCCAGACACGCGAACTGCCACCCACCCAGCCAATACACCGGGCGCAGCAGCCGCCGCTGTCCGCCGGCCGCAGCGGCCCGCGCCTCGGTGAAGCGGTTCTCCCAGAGCGGGTGGATCGACGCCAGCCACGCGCGGATCTCCGCGCGGTCCTCGGGCGTGACGAACTCCGGGTGGTAGTAGAGGCCGGAGTCTATTTCGGCGCAACCTCGACGGCGCGTGCGACGAGCTTTCCGTCCTCGTCGTAGGCCGCGATCGAGTCGCGCTCGGGCCGGACCAAAAGACGAGTCACCGGCTGCGAGTCCGAGTGGATCGCGACGTCGACGGCGCCGTCGTCGCGCACGCGCATGCTGACCTGCTCACCGGTCTCGGTCTTTACCTCCGCGGTCTCCATCGGATTGCGCCCGCTCCAGAACTCGACCGAGTTGGTGAAGACCATGTCGAACAGCGTCGCGCTGGGATAGATGGGCACGACCACGGTGGCGACGAACACACCCCACTTGGCCCACTTGTTGGCGTCGACGGTCTCGTTCCAGTGGTACAGCCGGTGCAGCGTGGTGAAGCTGCCGAAGCAGCCCGTGGTCACGAGCAAGCTCGTCGAGCACAGTATGGTGACGGCGATCACACGGCGAATGAAAGTGACACGGCGGTTTTTCATGCGCCGCAGCCTAGCCTACTGCGGCTGCGCCGTCCGCAGCTCGAGCGATCCGCAGTCGCACCACTTCGGGTTGGCGTTCACACCGAGGTTCGGGTCGTTCCCCGGCCAGTCGCCGCGCGAGACTTCGCGCTGATCGAGCGGTTCGCACGGCGTCTGCACGCCGGCGTGGTCGATCGCGGGGCTCGTGTCCTTCAGCCGGTGCGCGGGCGTGGTGCCGTTGTTCGTGGCGAGTGATTCGAGCTGGGGATCGGTGCCCGGCAGGTCCGTGGGCGGCGCCTGCAGGTTGCACGTGTCGCCGAGCTCCACGTTCCCGCCCGTGGACACGACCGGCGAGCCCGGATCGCAGGCCTTCTTCGACTTGTCGCCCAGGATCGAGTTCGAGATCGTGACCGTGGCCCCGTCGGTGGTCGAGATCGACGTGCCCGTCTTCGCGCTGTTGTTCGCGAACGTGAGGTTGTTGATCGTGGCCTCGACCAGGCCGCCCAGGTCGAGCGCGCCGCCTGCCACCTTGGCCTTGTTCTGACTCAGTGTGTCGTTGCGCAGCTCGAGCGCCAGCGCGGACTCACCGCCGCCCATCGAGATGGCGCCGCCGCTTCCGCTCGCCGAGTTGATGGCCAGAGTCGAGTTCTGGATCGTGAGCGGCACCCCGTCGGAGGCGATCGCGCCGCCGTCGGTCTTGGCCTTGCTGCGCGCCACGATCACGCACGCCATGGCGCTGTTCCCGTCCTCGAGCGAGACGGCCCCGCCCGCGTCGCCCGAGGTGCAGTTCAAGAGCGCCACGTTGCGCACGTCGAGGCGGCCCTGGCTGCGGATGCAGCCGCCGCGCTCGATCGTGTTCGGGTCGTTCTTGTCGGGCTTGGGCGTCTGACCGAACTGGACGGTCACGTTCACGAGCTCGAGGCGCTTGCCGGACCGCACGTCGAACACGCGATCGCCGAGCTTGCGCCCGTCGATCACGATGGCATCGCGCGAGATACCGACGATCCGGGTGTCGTCCTGGATGTCGAGGTCGCCGCGGTCCGCAGCGTCCTCGTGACCGCCGGTGCGGGTGAGCACGATCTTGCGCGCGGAGAGGATCGAGATCGTGTCGGGACCCGGGTGGGCATTGGCCTGCTCGATGGCCGCGCGCAGCGTGCAGTGACCGAAGACCGCGGGCGGCTCGAACGGCGCGTTGGGGTCGTTCGGGTCACTCGGGATGGTGCGGACTTCCTTGCGGATGTCGCACTTCGCGTCGTTCGGGTCCGCGTCGGGCAGGTCGTCGCTGCGGTCGACGAAGTAGTTCTGCGACGCGTTCGGGTCGTTGGGATCGCCCGGCACCGTGAAGTCGGTCTTGGTGGTACATACGCGCGTGCGGGTCACCGTGAGCGGGTCACTCGCGTCGGTGTTGTTGTGTGCGTCGGTGTAGAAGGCCCGGATCGCCGTGTCGCCCTCGGAGAGATTCGGCACGGTGCCGGTGAAGTTGAAGCGCGTCGGATCGTTGGGGTCGGCGGTCAGCGTGGCCGGGAAGGCGAAGAAGCCGGCGCTGAGCTCGATCGTGCCGTTGGGCTCGTTGTCCTCGACGTGACCCGACACGTCGACCGAGCTGAGCGGCGTGGTGAACTGCAGCCCTGCGACATTCGGGTCGTCGGGAGCGTCGATCACCGCGAACGGAAGCCGCTTCACGTGCACGTCGGCAGTCACGGGTCCGTCGTCGTCGGTCGCGGTGACGGTGAGCGTGTTCGGGCCGTTGGCCAGCGGCACGTTCGAGGCCGTGTACACGTCGCCCACGTTCGTGGCCGTGATGTTCCCGACGCTCACGGTGAGCGCGCCGTTGGCGTTGGTCACCGTCGCGACCACGTCGATCGTCGCGACTTTGGTCACCAGGTTGTCGGTGGGCGCGGTGATGTCGATCTGGGGCGCGCCGAAGGCCGCGGCGGCGGGACAGAACAGCAGCAGCAGCAGCGCGCACAGGCTCCGGCGCATGGCGTGGGGGGCTCCTTCTGGGCGGACGAGATCCTAACGCCTTCCGGGCGCGCCGTGTTCTGCGAGAGACTTGCCTGCGGGCTGCCGCCCCGGCGGGCTTCAGCCGCGCGCGCGCAGGAGGTCGCGGATCTCCATGAGTAGCTTCTCCTGCGCGGTCGGTGGCGCGGGTGCCGCGGCTTTGGGCTTCTGGACCGCGGTGACGGCGCGGACCAAGAGGAACACGCAGAACGCGATGATCAGGAAGTCGACGATCGCCTGGATGAACGAGCCGTACTTGAGCAGCACCGGCGCCTCGGCCGTGCCGCCGATCTGCACCGCCAGGCCCGCGAAGTTGATGCCGCCCATCACGATGCCGATCGCCGGCATCAGTACGTCGCCGACCAGGGACGAGACGATCTTTCCGAACGCCCCGCCGATGATCACGCCCACGGCCAGGTCCATCACGTTGCCCCGGTTCACGAAGTCGCGGAAATCGGACAGGAGACTCATGCCACCCTCCTCAGACGACGGCGCACATCATCTCACTTCTGGCGCTCGAGCGCGGTGCGGATCCTCGCGAGCTGGCGGCGGCGTGGGGCGTCGACCTCGGGATACTGCGGGTCGAGCTCGCGCAAGGTGGCCACGAGCACTTGTGAGACGACCAGCCGCGCGAACCACTTGTGGTCCGCGGGCACCACGTACCACGGGGCGTGTGGCGTGGCGGTGCGCCGCACCATGTCCTCGAATGCGTCCTGGTAGTCGTGCCAGTGCGCGCGCTCCGCGATGTCGCCGGTCTCGAACTTCCAGTTCTTGTCCCGCTCCTCGATGCGCGCGAGGAGCCGCCGGAGCTGCTCTTCCTTCGAGACGTGCAGGAGCAGCTTCACCACGACCACGCCGTTGCGCGCGAGATAGCGCTCGTGCGCCACGATGTCCTCGCAGCGCTCCTTCCAGATCTGTTTCGTGACCAGGCGCGCGGGCAGATGTTCGTGCTGGAGCAGCTCGGGGTGCACGCGCACCACCAGCACCTCTTCGTAGTACGAGCGGTTCCAGATGCCGATCCGGCCGCGCTCGGGGCGGCGGAACGCGCTGCGCCACAGGAAGTCGTGGTCGAGGTCCTCCTCGGACGGCCGCTTGAACGACCAGACCTGGCAGCCCTGCGGATCCACGCCCGACATCACGTGCGCGATCGTGCCGTCCTTGCCCGCGGCGTCGATGCCCTGCAAGAGGATCAGGAGCGCCCAGCGGTCGTCGGCGTAGAGCTTCTGCTGCAGGTCGCGCAGTGTCTCGAGAGACTTGGCCATCTCTGGACTCGCCTCGTCGGCCGACTCCAGGCGCGCGGTGTCCTCCGGGTCCACGTCCGCCAGGCGGAAGCCGTGGCCGTCGTCGACGCGATAGCGGGCCGCCAGGTCCTTCTTCGACTTCTTCCCCTTCGGCATGACTCGATGTTACCGCGTGGAAGCGCCGCGCGAGCGCCAGGAATCGGCCACCCCGGCGTAGCGGCCCCGAGTCTCCGCCACGCGCCGGCGCAGGCCGACCAGCGTGTCGAACGGTGACTCGCGCACGGTCTGGCGCAGGAAGGCGGCGGGCAGCGCGCCGCCCGGGTCGGCCGAGACCGTGTAGGTGACTCGCGTGTGGCCGGGGCCGAGCGCCTCCAGCGCGAAGTCGCCCGCGAGCCGCGGCATGCGCACGAGCTCGGCCATCGGTGGCGCGGCCGGGTCGTCCCGGCTCTCGAAGCGCACCTCGAGCCGCCTGCCGGGCTCGACCACGTGCGGCACGCTCTCGAACACCACGTCGCGGTCGGTGGCGGGCCAGTGCGCGTCGAGCACCTGGTACACGAGCACGCCGTCGTCGGCCTCGCGCCGCAGCACGCGACTCACCCGGCACTGCCACATCCACTCGGTCTGTTGCGGCACGTCGAGGATCACCGCGAGCACCTCGTAGGCGTCGGCTTCGAGCTCGATCTCGCCGCGGAAATCGGGCAGCGCGCGCTCCGGCTCGGGCCGCTCGGCCACCGTGACTCCGTCGGAGCGGAAGAGCGTCTGCCAGTCGTCGGCGCGCGCCGGGCCCGCGAGGGCGAGCGCGGCGCACGCGGCCAGCGCGCTAAGCCGGCTTCTCGAGCAGGAACGCGACGTAGCGCGAGGCACGCCGAACCTCGTCGTGAGCGCGCATGAGCGGGACCAGCGTTGCCCACTCGTGCGGCGGGATCCGGGCCAGGCGCGGCCGCAGCGCGCACCAGAACGCGCGGCCGGCGCGCGTGTTTCCGGTGCGCGCCAGGAAGGTCGCGATGTGCTGGAAGCGGTCGGTCACGGGTCCGGTCCAGTCGCGGAACGCACGCTCCACGAAGCCGAGCTCGCGCAGCGACGCGCGGTAGCGCTCGAGCGGCTCGAACTCGGCGAAGCGCCAGGTGTCTCGCACCAGCCGGTCGCGGTCGAGCTCGGCGATGCGCTCCGGGCGCGAGTCACGCCAGGCGAAGTCGACCAGCACGAGCCGCCCGCCGGGCCGCAGCACGCGCGCGGCCTCCTCCAGGAACGCGCGGCGCCCCTTCGCGCCCAGGTGGAAGCCGGCCTCGAGACACAGCACGGCGTCGAAGCAGCCCGCGGACAGGTCGACGCCCGCGGCGCGAGCCGGGAGGCGAGTCACGTCGGCGACCGCGAAGCGCAGCCGCGGGTCGGCGCCGAAGCGCGCCTGCGCCGCCGCGATGCTCTCGGGCAGGAGATCGACGCCGAGCACCTCGGCGCCGCGCGCCGCGACGAGCGCCGACGCGCCGCCGCGCCCGCAGCCCGCGTCGAGCACGCGCTCGCCCGGGCCGGGCGCCAGCAGATCGACGGCGCGCGCGGCGAGGCGCCGCTGGAACGGCGCCATGCCGAACAGCAGCCCGGGCAGCGCCAGAAGCGGGTAGAAGCCGAGGTTCACGAACTCGCCCCAGCCCCAGGCCTCGAGCGCGCGAAACGCGACGCTCGAGCCGTCGTACGCGCCGCGAATCGTGCCCTCGTCGCTCACCTCGCCAGAATACAATGAGCCCCATGAGAACCACGCACGCTTCCCGTCTCCTGCTCGCCGCGCTCGCCGTGGCGTCGCTCGCCACCACCGGCTGTCCCCAGAAGGGCGCCGCCCAGAAGGCCGGCGAGAAGATCGACGAGACCGTCGACAAGCTGACTCACCCCAATGAAGGCGCGATGGAGAAGGCTGGCCGCAAGCTGGACGAGCAGTACGAAAAGGGGAAGGAAGCGGTCGAGGGAAAGTGAGTCGGTTCTAAGGTCGGGCTGCGGACGAGTCGATCTCTGCGATCTGGTCGGCGGCGAGCGGCCCCGCGGCCTCCGCGGCGAGACACTGCGCGAGCTCGATCCGGTTCTTCACGCCGAGCACGACCGTGTCGACGTTCGGCAGCGACAGGGCGTAGCGGTGCGCGACCACGGCCGGGTCTTCGCCCCAGCGCTCGCACAGCGCGCGAAACGGCGCGGCGCGCGCGTAGTCGCGCGCGTCCGGGTGGTTCGGAGACAGGGCGCGGTCGAGCTCGCGCGTGAGCGCGCCGGCCTGCACGGCGCGGATGCCGAGCACGCCCACGCCCGCGGCCCGGGCGGCGCGGGCGATCTCGCGCGGCCGCGCGGGCTCTTCGAAGCGGCGCAGGCTGCCTGCGCTGTCGAGCAGGTTCGCGACCACCTGCGCCGCGCGCGGGCGCGGCGCGTGCTCGAGGGCGCGCACGACCGTGTCGGGGACACCCACGGCCGTGATGCCCCAGGCGCCGATCCTGCCTTCGCGCGCAAGTGACTCGAAGGTCGGCACCACCTGGTCCACGTACAGCGACCAGGTCGTGGCCAGCTGCGCGCGCCGGTCGTTGCCGTGCGCGTACACGTAGTCGTCGGGGCAGATGTTCGTGTGCAGGAAGTACAGGTCGATGCGCTCGAGCTTCATCGCGGCGAGGCTCCGCTCGAGCGACGCGCGGATGCGCGCCGGAGCTTCGCCGGCGGGCGGCGAGCCGAGCGCGCACTTCGAGGTGACGCGCAGCCCGGGCGGCAGGCGGCCGCCGAAGGCCTCCCCGATGAACTGCTCGCAGTTGCGGTACATGGGCGCGGTGTCGAGCAGGTCGATGCCCGCCGCCACGGCCGCTTCGACCGTGCGCAGCGCCTCGTCCTTGCTCGTCTCGCCCCAGATCTGGCCGATGCCGCCGCCCCCGAGCGTCAGGCGACTCACGCGCCCGAAGCGGCCGAGCGTCGCGTGGTTCACGCCGGTGACTCGCCGCGCGCCGGGCTCGCCCGCAGCCGGTCGCTGGCCGGCACGGCGAGCTTCTGCAGCTTCACGACCATGGCGGGCAGCATCAGCACGTCGGTTGCGAGACACATCGTCATCGTGATCGCGGTGAGATAGCCGAACTCCTGCAGCGTGGCGAAGCTCGAGAACGTCATGACCAGGAAGCCCGTGATCTCCATGGTCGAGGTCACGACCATCGCACGGCACACTTCCATCGTGCACTCGAGCGCCGCGCGCTCGGCGCTCTGGCCGTCGGCGCGGCGGTGCCGGAAGGCGTTCAGGAAGTGACTCGTGTCGTCGACCGTGATGCCGAGCGCCACCGATCCGATCAGGCTGATCGGGATCGAGAGCGGCGCGACGCCGGCCCCCAGCGCCCCGTAGAACAGGAACACCGGCAGCACGTTGGTCGGCATGGCGAGCAGGCCCAGGCCGACGCTGCGGAACACGACCATCACGATGAAGAGCGCGCAGACGATCGTGAACGTGAGCTGGGCGACCTGGTTGCCGGCGATGCCGTCGGCGCCGCGGTTGATGCGGATCGAGTTGCCGGTGACGTCGGCTTGGATACCGGCCGGGAGTGACTCCGCGGCGATCGCCGCGTGGATGGCATCCTCCAGCTCGCGCAGCGCGGCCGAGCCGAGCCGATCGGAACGCACGAGCAGGTTCGCGCTGGAGTGATTCGAGGTCGCGAACGTGCGCAGCTTCTCCTTCGGAATCAGGAACATCAGTTCGGCGAGCTCGGGCCGCGTGTCGGGAATCGTGAACGCCTCGGGCTTGCCTTGCTCCATGGCCTGGTGCGCGATCTTCACCAGGTCGGCCGCAGACACGACGGCGGTGACTCCCGGGAGCTTGTCGATGCGCGCCTCCAGCCGCTCGACCGCGCGCAGCGCCTCGGGATCGCGGAACGTGCCCTCCTTCCCGCTCTCGAGCACCACGTAGAGCGGCACCGCGCCGGTGAGCTTCTCGTTCACCGCCGTGAAGTCCTGGCGCACGGCGGAGCTCTTGCGGAAAAAGGTGATGAAGTCGGTGTCGGTCACGATGCGCGGCATCAAGAGACAGGCGACCACGCCGGACAAGACCCAGGCCAGGAGCACGCCGTTGCGGTGCTCGATCTGCCACTGGCCCAGCTTTTCGAGCCGCCGCTCGACGTTGTGCTGGAACCACTCGGCCAGCCGCGTCTGCGCGGTGTAGAGCGCGCGCCCGGTCTCCTCGTGGTGCAGCGGCAACAGCGAGAGCATCGCGGGCAGGCCGGTGAGCGAGATGACCGTGATCGAGGCCACGCCGAAGATGCAATAGCCGCCCAGCTCGTTGGTGGCCGGAATCTCGTTGATGAGCAGGGCCGCGAAGCCGACGATCGTGGTGAGCCCCGCGATCAGCACCACGTCCGCGGTGTATTCGAGCGTGCGCAGCGCCGCCTCGCGCGCGTCGCGCGAGGTCTTGGCGATCTGCTCGTAGCACTCGAAGCTGTGCACGGCGGTGACTCCGCCGATCGTGATCAGCGCAGGCCCCATGCACAGCGTGATCAGGTTCAGGTTCCCGCCCATGGCCGCCATCGCGCCGTAGGACCAGAAGCAGGCCATCACGTTGAACAGCAGCGGCACGAGCGTGCCGCGCAGCGACCCGGTCATGAGCCAGAGCGCGATCACCGACACCGCCACCGCGATCGGGACCAGCCGCGCCAGGTCGTGCACCAGGAGCTCGTGCGCCTGCGCGCGCACGTGCGGGCGGCCGGTCACGTGGAAGGTGACTCCCGGCCGCGTGGCCTGCTTCAGGATCGCGGCGATGCGCCCGTCGAGATCTTGCTTGACGAACTCGTCGTCGCTCATCGCGCTGAAGGTCACGTTGATGGCCGCGGTCTTGCCGTCGCGAGACACGATCGTCTTGGGGTAGAGCGGGTCGGACAGCGCGCGCGTGCGCAGGTCGGCCAGCGCGGCGGGATCGGACGGGACCTCGTCGATGAACTGGCCCATCTCGACGATCTCGGTCTTCGCGTTCCAGCGGTAGGCGTAGACCTTGGCCAGGCTCTCAATGCCGCGCACGCCGGGCAGCTTCTGGATCTCGGCGCCGACCGACTTCAGGGTCGCGAGGTTCGGCTGCGTGAAGACGCCGTCGGTCTCCATCGAGATCACGAACACGTCGTCGTCGCCGAACGACAGGATCGCGCGCTGGTACAAGGGCTCGCCCGGGTCGTTCTCGGGCAGGAGCGGCTCGCTCGAGGCGTCGATGCCGATGCGCACGCCGAACGGCTCCCAGCGGAAGAACGCCGCGGCGAAGATCACCGTGATCACGCCGTGCAGCACGAGCACCCAGATCGGGTGGTCGACGATCCAGCGCGGGCGGAGCACCGAGACCGCGGCGGCCACGAGCAGCGGGATGCCGGCCGCGACGCCGAACTGGATCGGCGTGAGCACTACGGCAACCCGAAGCGCCGCTCGAGCGCGTAGCCGAGGATCGCCGCCAGATACTCCGCGAGCGGCGGGCAGCGGGGCGAGTCAGCCAGCGCCGCCTCGGTCGCCGCATCGTCGAACAGGAGCTCGTCGAGCATGTAGGGCAGGTGCGTGCGCATGACCGCCGCGCCGGCTGCGAACAGCTGGGCCAGCTCCGGGGTCGCGGCGTCGGGCGACACGATGCGCGGCACGGGCACGGTCGGCTGCCCGTGCGCGGCCAGCCAGCCGTTCACGATCGGCTCGGAGCGCGCGAGGATCTCGCCGATCGACAGCGAGCGCGCCGCGCCGGCCGCGAGCAGGTAAGTCGCGCCCGACCCGGTCGAGCGCTCGCCCAGCGCCAGCAGCGCGTCGCACACCCAGTCGACCGGCACCACGTCGATCCGCACCTCGGGCCGGCAGGGCAAGAGACTCGTCTTGCCGTAGATCACCCACTTGAAGGGGTCGTAGAGCACGCGGAAGTGCGGCGTGCGGCCGCTCTGCGAGTCGCCCACGATGATGCTGGGCCTGTACACCGTGGTGTGTAGGTCGCGCGCGGCGGCGCGCACGAGCTCTTCGGACTCGAGCTTGCTCTGTTCGTAGGCGTTGTGGAAGCCGCCCTGGCGGTCGCCGACCACGTAGGCCGTCGAGACGTGGTGGAGCCGAGCGCCGGCCTCGCGCGCGAACGCCAGCACGTGGCGCGTGCCGGTCACGTTGATCGCGCGCGCGTCGGCCAGGTCGAGGTCGAAGCGCGTGCTGGCGGCGGCGTGCACCACGGCGCGCACCTCGCGTGCCAGCGCCGCGCGCGCGGGCGCCTCGAGGCCCAGGCCGTCCGCGCGCATGTCGCCGGCATGCACGCGCACGCGCTCGGCCAGCTCCGCCGACAGCCCCGCACCCGCCACGAGCTCCGACGCGCGCAGCGCGAGCTGTGCGCGGTCGCGCGCGCGCACCAGGCAGTGCACGCGCGCCTCGGGCGCGGCCGTGAGCAGACGAGGCAGGAGCTCGGCGCCGAGCAGGCCCGTGGCGCCCGTCAGCAGGATCGATCCGTCCGTCCAACCATTCATCGGTTCCCCAGCGCTCTGGCGAACGGACGCCCGACCGCGCCGAGAGTAGACCACGCCGGCCGGGGCGGATCCAAGGCGCAACGACCCGCTGAATTAGAAGTGCTGGAGCTCGCCGTGCAGCACGGCGTCGGCGCTGGGCTGCTCGACGCGCGGGTCCTTCTCGGCCGTGACCATGACTTCGCCGGTCACGTCGATCTGGCGCGGCATCTCGGTGAGGAGCGTGGCTTCGCCGTCGCGCGCCAGCTGGAGCACGCCGCCGCGCAGCGGCGCGCCGTCGGCATCGGTGAACCACAGCACGTAGACCTTGCCGGGCTCGGGCGCGCGCACCTGCGTGGCGCGCAGGTAGCAGCCGCCGCTGTGATAGTCCCAGTACAGGTGGCCGTGGCCCTGGAAGCCGAGCGCGGGCCCGGAGAGCTCGATCGCGCGCATGTACGGCGAGCCGATCAGCTCGAGCGCCGCGTGCCGGGTGTCGGCGTCGCGCTCGGCGCCGCGCAGGCGGAGCTCCGTTGCGGCCAGCACCACGGCCGCCGCGGCCGCGGCCGCGAGACCTGCCGCGAGCGCCGTGCGCATGCGCCGGCGCGGCGGCGGCGCGGCGACTGACTGCTGCGGCTCCAGCATGCGGCTCTCGAGCGCAATGCGCGCCGACAGCGCGCGCCGCACGCTCTCGGGCGGAGTCACGGGCGCGAGCTCCGAGGCCGCGAGCCGCGTGATCGCGGCCTCGGACTCGGCGAGCGCGCCCAGGCAGCGCGGGCAGCCGTCCGCCAGGTGAGCGCGCAGCTCGTCGCGCTCGGCGCCTTCGAGCTCGCCGGCCGCGTAGAGGAACACGAGCTCGCGCCGCTCTTCGCAAGTCACGGCACACCTCCGCCGGGAGTCACGAGCGCGTGGCGCAGGCGCAGGAGCGCGCGCCGGATGCGGGTCTTCACCGTGCCGAGCGGCTCGCCCAGCTGAGCAGCGATCTCCGCATGAGACAGTCCGTCGAAGAACGAGAGCGTGAGCGCATGGCGCTCCGGCTCCGAGAGCTCGCACATGGCCGCGCGCACCTGGCGGTGCTGCTCGCCGGAGAGCGCCGACGCCAGCGCGCTCACTTCGCGGCCGTCGCCGCCCAGCGCCGAGGCCACGACCGACGGGCCGCCGGCCTCGGCCAGCAGCGCCTCGCGGCGCCGGCGCAGGCGCACGCGGTCGAGCGAGCGGCTGCGCGCCAGCTGCACGAGATACACCCGGGCGCTGCCGCGTTCGGCGGCGTAGCGGCTACTCGAGCGCCAGAGCTCCCAGAAGACCTCTTGCAAGACTTCCTCGGCCTCTGCGTGATTGCGCAGGATCCGCAGACACAACGCGAAGATCAGGGATGCGTGCCGGAGGTAGAGCCCGTCCAGCGCGCCGGCGTCGCGCCGCGCCACGAGCTCCATCAGGGTCAGGTCGTCGCGGGTTTCCGCCACCCGATCTCGCTCCGCCCGCAGTACAGACGCCCTGCCAGCCACGCCAGCCCACGAGTCCGGCTCCGACCCCGACCTCCGTGACTCCCTACGTCGCGGGCCGAGGGCACGGATTTCGAGCCGAGAGCTTACACCGCTCGGTCAGATTTGGGCGGCGGTCGTGGCCGGCGAGTGCGCGCCTGCGCCTCGCGCCTCTAGAGAATCCCTTCCCACGCGGCGCGCTCTGCGTCGAGCGGCGCGTGGACCAGCTGACATTCGCGATCGAACACGAGCGTCGCCCGTGTGCGCGTATCGTAGGCCGGCCAGTGGGAGACACCACCGTGTGTCGGCTCGCCGGCGCGGGCGAAGGCGATCCAGGCGTCCATCATCTGCGCCGACAGCGCGTCGGCCTCCGGGCCTTTGCCCGCGAAGCGGTCCATGGTCGGGGCGTCGAGCGTGCCGAACACGAAGGGCAGCTCGAGAGCGTGACACGCGCCGAGCGTGCCCCGCCGCGCCGGTGACTCCCAGGTGAAGAAGTACATGTAGGTGCGCGCCTCGTTGCGCCGCTGCGCCTCGGCCAGCCGGATCGCCGGAATGCGGAAGGTGCGGTCGGACTGGATCGCGTCGAGGAGCTCGCCCGGCTCCACGGAGGCGCGGCCTGCGCGCGCCGCGCGGTAGGTGTCGACCAGCGCTTCGGCCCGCGCCGGGTCGGCGCGCACCGCGCCCAGCGTGCCGCGCACCCGCTTCAAGAGTGACTCGGGCGACAGGCTGGCCGACTCGGCGACGCCCAATCGGAACAGCTTGATCTCGTCGCGGTTGCTGCCGACCAGGAGCGCCACTCCGGACGCGGCGCCCTCGCGCACGGCGTCGAGCGGTGGCTTGGGCAGCGTGGCCGGGTCGACCGTGGGGCAGAACGCGAGCTCGAGCTCGGCGCGCCGCGCCGCAGTCACCTTCTTCTGCGCCTCGATCAGCGCGCTCACGGGCAGCTCGCGCAGCTTGGCGAGCTCCGGCACCGACTGGCCGAGCTCGGCCAGCACCGCGGCAGTGACTTCGGCCGCGCTCGCGCGCGTGTGCACGTTCTGCGCGGCGCCGCTCTGCGCGATCGCGCCCCGGAACAAGCCGCGTGCGCCCGGCATGCCGAGCAGGGTCGCGACGGCCATGCCGCCGGCGCTCTCGCCGAAGATCGTGACCTGGTCGGGGTCGCCGCCGAACGCGCGGATGTTGTCGCGCGTCCATTCCAGCGCCGCGATCTGGTCGAGCTGGCCCAGGTTGGCGTCGCAGCCCGGCAGGTGCAGATAGCCCAACGACCCGAGCCGGTAGTTGATGGTCACGACCACCACGTCGCCGCGCTCGGCGAGCCGGCCGCCGTCGTACATGGCCTGCGCAGCCCCGCCGGTGGTGAAGCCGCCGCCGTGGATCCAGAACAGCACGGGCCGGCGCGCGCCGTCCGCGCGCGGCGTGAACACGTTGAGATACAGGCAGTCTTCGTCCTGCGGGCCGACGGCCATACCCGGGAGCGCGCTGGGCGGCTGGGGCGCCGACGCGCCGAACGCGAGCGCCGGCCGCGTGCGCGACCACAGCGGCGCGGGCTGCGGCGCGCGCCAGCGCCGCTCGCCCACCGGCGCCGCGGCGAACGGAATGCCGAGGAAGCGCTCGTGCCCGCCCCGCCGCTCGCCCTTTAGCTTTCCCGAGACCGTGTCGACGACTACGCCCATGGCCAACCTCCGCCAGTCACTCCGCGCTCAGGGCGCCCCGATCGCCGCATCGGCGACGCGCTCCCAGGCGCGGCGCTCCTCGTCGTACGGTGCGGCGGCGTTCTTGGTTTCGGCGCCGAAGATGCGCGTGTGCCGCTCGGCTCCGTAGCGCGGGAACGCGCCCGCCGACGCGGTCGACGGGTCGCCGGTGCGCGCGAAGGCGAGCCACGCGTCCATCATGTGCTCGGAGAGGGCGTCTGCCTGCGGGCCCGTGCCCGAGAAGTCCGACACGCCGGGGTTGCGGTGCGTACCGAACACGAAGCCGAGCTCGAGCGCGTGGCAGGAGCCGAGCATTCCGCCCAGCATCGGCGAGGACCAGGTGAACAGGTAGTTGAAGACGCGCGGCTCGTGCCGCGCCTGGGACTCGGCGAGCTTCAGCGCGGGCATGCGGAAGATGCGGTCGGTCTCGATCGCGCCCCACAGCTCCTGCGGCGTCGCGGGCTGGCCGCGCTCGCTGCGCGCCTTCTGGTAGGTCTCGACCACGCCGCGCCCGGCCGCGCCGAGCCGGCGGTCACAACGGCGCGCGAGCTGCGCGTCGCTCAGCCCGAAGTTCGTGGGGTCGGCGGGCAGGAAGAGCTTCCACTCTTCGAGCGTGGTGCCCACCAGGAGCGGTACGCCGGCCGCCGAGCCGCCTGCGACCGAGTCGATCGCGCGCCGCGGCTGGATCTCGCCGTCGACCACGGGCTGGAACGGCAGGCCGCCGACCTCCTCGTTGGGCGTGCCGGGCGGGCCCGCTAGCGCCGCGCTGGCCGCGAGCAGCTGCGCAGCAGTCACCTTGCGGAGTGACTCGGGATCGCTGCCGACACCGAGATGCGACAGGTAGCGCTCCGCCACGAAGTTCGCGGCGTCGCGCGTGGCCGCGGTGCTGCACGCGCCGCTCTGCGGGATCGCCTTGTGGAACAGGCCGCGCGCGCGCGGCAGGCCGAGCAGCGTGCCCACGCTCATGCCGCCGGCAGACTCGCCGAAGATGGTCACGTTCTCGGGATCGCCGCCGAACGCCGCGATGTTGTCGCGCACCCACTCGAGCGCGGCCAGCTGATCGAGCATGCCCTCGTTGCCGGTCGCGGGAATGCGCCCGCCGGTGAGCTCGGTGAGTCGCAGGAAGCCCAGCGGCCCGAGCCGGTAGTTCACGGTCACGACCACCACGTCGCCGCGTTTGGCCAGCGGCGCGCCGTCGTAGATCGACTGCGCGCCCGAGCCGATCGTGAACGCGCCACCGTGGATCCACACCATCACGGGCCGCCGGCGCGCGTCGACGCCGGGCGTCCACACGTTCAGGAACAGGCAGTCCTCGCTCTGCGGCTCGAGGATCTTGAACGCCTCGAGCATGTCGAGCGCAACCACGTTCTGCGGGGCGCACGCGCCGAACGCCGTGCAGTCGCGCACGCCCGACCACGGCGCCGCGGGCTCCGGCGCGCGCCAGCGCAGCGCGCCCACCGGCGGCGCGGCAAAGGGAATGCCGCGGAAGATCGAGAGACCGTCGCGCGCTTCGCCCTGGACCCGGCCCTGCCTCGTGCTGGCGATCGTCATCGTGGGATGCCTCCTCCCTGCGGGCGGGATTCTGACCCGCCGCCGCTGCGTGATGCAAAGCACGCGTGGAGTTGCACTGTGTGCGCCGGGTCACTCATGCGCATGGCTGTTGCTCCGAAACGGCATGCGGAGGCTGGGGGAGCCAACCCATGACCCGCTCGATCCCGTTCAGCCCGCGCCGGGCTGCACTCTGCCTGGCGCTCTCCTGCGCGTCGCTTGCCGCCGCGCGCGCGCACGCGCAGACGGCCTGCGGTCCCGAGACGCGCGTCCCCTTCGCCGGGCACGCGTTCCCGATCGATGGCTCCGCGCCCGTGCTGGTCGACGCGTTCCCCTTCCTCGAGTTCGACATGCCCGTGCTGGCGGTGCCGGTGCCCGGCGAGCTCGACCGCATCGCGGTCGCCGAGCAGGGCGGCCGGATCCTGGTGTTCGACGACGACTCGTTCGCGATGGGCAGCGACGTGCTGGTCGACTTGTCCGCGGCCGGGCCGAGCTGGGACGCCGCGCAGGTCGGCGGCGAGGACGGCGTGCTCGGGCTCGCGTTCGATCCCGACTTCGCGAGCAACGGCTACCTGTACGTGAATTACTCGCTGCCGAGTGAGTCGTGCGGCACCGCGCACGCCTGCACGCGCGTGGTGCGCTTCCGCGCGCTCGACGGAGACACGCTGGCGGTCGACCCCGACAGCGGCCAGACCGTGCTGCAGATCGAGCAGCCGTTCGCCAACCACCGCGCCGGGCAGATCGCCTTCGGCCCCGACGGCATGCTGTGGATCGCGAGCGGCGACGGCGGGGGCACGAGTGACCCGCAGAACAACGCCCAGACGCTGACCAACCTCTTGGGCAAGCTGTTGCGCATCGACGTGCACGGCCCGCTGCCCTACCAGGTGCCGGGCGACAACCCGTTCGCCTCGATGGTCCCGGTGCGCGGCGAGATCTTCGCCTACGGGCTGCAGAACCCGCGCCGCTTCTCGTTCGACCGCCTCACCGGCGACCTCTGGCTGGGCGACGTGGGCAGCTCGCGCGCGGAGGAGATCGACCGCATCTCGGTCGGCTCGCCGGGCGGGCAGAACTTCGGCTGGAAGCTGTGCGAAGGCACCAGCAACGCCAGCGGCGCGGGCTGCGGGGCGCCGGGACTCACTGCGCCCGTGCTCGCCTATCCGCACGGCGCGGGCGGCGGCATGAGCGTCACGGGCGGCGCGGTCTACCGCGGCGCGCAGATGCCGGAGCTCTACGGGCACTACCTGTACGCCGACTTCGCGAACGGCCGCGTCTGGGCGCTCGACGTCGCCAGCGGCACGCCGAAGCAGATCGCCAGTCACGCGGGCGTCGCCGCCTTCGCCGAGGACCGGGCGGGCGAGCTCCTGCTGGTGGACCGCAGCGCGGGCAAGCTCCTGCGAGTCACTTCCGCGGGCGGCGAGCTCGACCCCAACGTGCCCCAGACCTTGGCCGACACGGGGCTGTTCAGCGACTTCGCCTCGCTCTCGGCCGCGCCTGGCGTGCTGGCCTACGAGGTGAACGCGCCCGGCTGGAACAGCTTCGCCAGCACGCGCCGCTGGCTCGCGCTGCCGGGGACCTCGCAGATCGGCTTCACGCCCACCGGTGACTGGGACCTCCCGGTCGGCACGGCGTTGGTGCAGCAATTCGACCTGCCCACCTCGACCGGCTCACGCCACGTCGAGACGCGCATCTCGGTGCGCCAGACCACGGGCTGGCGCGGCTACACCTACTGGTGGATCCCGGACCAGACCGCGGCCTACCTGATCACCGGGTCACTCACCTACACCTACGAGATCGACGTGGGCTACGGGCCGGTCACCATCGACTGGTACTACCCGCTGCAGTCCGAGTGCGCGTCGTGTCACACACAGGCCGGCGGGCGCGCGCTGGGCGTGCGCACGCGCCAGCTCAACCGCGAGGGCAGCGACGGCTCGGGGGCCAACCAGCTCGACCGCTTCGCGTGCCTGGGCTTGTTCGACCAGCCGATCGGCCCCGGCGAGAGCTACGACCACTTCAACCCGCCGGGCGAACGCGGAGTCACGATCGATCGCCGCGCGCGCACCTACCTCGACGTGAACTGCGCGAGCTGTCACGCGCCGGGCGCGCCCGCGCCAGGCGGGATGGACCTGCGCTTCGACACGCCGCTCGCCGCCACCCACACGCTGTTCGTGGCCGCGACTCAGGGTGACCTCGGCGTGCCCGGCGGCGTGCGCATCCACCCGTTCCAGTCGAGCCGGAGCGTGCTCGTGGCGCGCATGCTGTCGGGCGAGCCCGACGTGTGGATGCCGCGGCTCGCGCTCATGCCCGACATCGGGGGCGCGTCGCTCGTCTCCACCTGGATCGACTACGGGCTTCCGCCCGAACGCGACCCCGACGGCGACCGCGTCGACGTGCTCGAGGACAACTGCCCGACCGTGGCCAACCCCGGCCAGGAAGACTGGGACCAGGACGGCGTGGGCGACGCCTGCGACAACTGCCCGATGATCCCGAACCCACGTGTGGACGCGGACTTCCGCGCGACCCACCCGTGGGCCACGCTGACCGGCGGCCAGCGCGACGACGACGGCGACGGCTTCGGCAACCGCTGCGACGGCCAGTTCGAGAGCCTCTCGACGAACGTCTCGGCCAAGGACACCGCGTCGCTGCGCGTCTCGCTCGGAAAGCCCGTCGACGGCTCGACCTGCGGGCTGCACGCCGACATGAGCTGCGCGATCTACGACCTCGACGAGTCGGGGACCGGGACGATCGACGAGGGCGACCTCGACGTGTTCAAGATCCTGTCGGCTCGGCCGCCGGGCCCGACCTGCGCCGCCTGCCCGCTGGCCTGCGAAGGACCCGCCTGCGCCGCGCAGTGACTCCGCTCTGATAGACTCGCGCGATGCCGGGGAGGGGAGCGTCGCGCGCCGCAGCGAGTCTCCTGTGTGCGCTCGCGCTGGCGCTGGCTTCCGCGTGCGAGCGGCCGAAGCCGGTCGACTACTCCGGTCCCACCGACGATTGGCCCGACTACGGCCGCACCAAGGGGGGCCTGCGCTTCTCGCCGCTCACCCAGGTCACGGCCGCGAACGTGCGCGACCTGCACGTGGCGTGGACCTACCACCACGGCGACGTGTCGGACGGCTCCGACGGCACCACGCGCACCTCGTTCAACGCCACGCCGATCGTCGCCGACGGCTCGCTGTACTTCTGCACCGGCAAGAACCGCGTGATCGCGCTCGATCCCGAGACCGGCCGCGAGCTGTGGACCTTCGACCCGAAGACCAAGCTCCGGAAGATCGAAGGGCCCTACACGCGAACGTGTCGCGGCGTGGCGTACTGGCCGGGCGACCGCACGGGCAACACCCGGCCGTGTCACTCGCGCGTGTTCACGGGCACGATCGACTCGGAGCTGATCGCGCTCGACGCGCGCAGCGGCGAGGCCTGCGCCGACTTCGGCAGCGGCGGACGCGTGGCGCTGCGCGAGGGCATCGGCGAGGCCGCCCCCTGGGAGTACTACATGACCTCGCCGCCGCTCGTGATCGGCGACCTGGTCGTGGTGGGGGCGCTGGTGGCCGACGACCTGCGCAGCGACGCGCCGAGCGGCGTGGTGCGCGCCTTCGATGCGGTGACCGGCAAGCTCGTGTGGGCCTTCGACCCGGTGCCGCCCGGCGCGCTCGCGGCGGCCTCGGCGCCGGGCGCGCCGAAGTACCGGCCCGGCACCGCGAACGTGTGGTCGATCCTGTCGGCCGACCCGTCGCTCGGCCTGATCTTCGTGCCCACGGGCAACGCCGCGCCCGATTACTGGGCGGCGAACCGCAACGGGCTCGACGCGTACTCCAGCTCGGTGATCGCGCTGCGCGCCGAGACCGGCGAGGTCGCGTGGAGCTTCCAGACCGTGCACCACGACGTCTGGGACTACGACGTGCCCGCGCAGCCGATCCTGTTCGACATGCGCACGCCGCGCGGCGTGGTGCCGGCGCTCGCCCAGGTCACCAAGATGGGCCACGTGTTCCTGCTCGACCGGCGCACCGGCGACTCACTCTTCCCGGTCGAGGAGCGGCCCGTGCCCGCGACCGACGTGCCCGGTGAGTCGCTCTCGCCCACGCAGCCCTTCCCGACGCACCCGCGGCCGATCCACCCGGAGAGACTCACTCCCCAGGACGCCTGGGGCTTCACGCGCTGGGATCGGCGCGCCTGCGCCGACCAGATCGCGCAGCTGCGCTCCGACGGCATCTTCACGCCGCCCAGCCTGCGCGGCTCGATCGAGTTTCCCGGTCCGGCCGGCGGGCCGAACTGGGGCGGCGCGGTGGTCGATCCCGAGGCGCAGGTCATGTACGTGAACCAGATGCGCGTGCCCTCGGTGATCCAGCTGATCCCGCGCGACGAGTACGAGCGCATCAAGGACTCGGGCAAGTGGGCCTACCCCAACGAGCTCTATCCGCAGAAGGGCACGCCCTACGCCGTGCGCCGCAGCCCGCTGCTCTCGCCGCTCGGCGCGCCCTGCAACCGGCCGCCTTGGGGCGTGATCTCGAAGATCGACCTGGCCAGCGGCGAGACACTCTGGGAGTCGACGCTGGGCACCACGCGCGACCAGGCGCCCTGGCCGATGTGGCTGCATCTGGGCGCCCCCAACCTGGGCGGCGCGCTCGCGACCGCCGGCGGCGTGGTGTTCATCGGCGCCACCACCGACAAGTTCTTCCGCGCCTTCGACGCGAAGACCGGGCGCGAGATCTGGACCCAGCGCCTGCCGTACACCGCCAACGCGACCCCCATGACGTATAGACTGCGTCCCGACGGCAAGCAGTACGTCGTGATCGCGTCGGGCGGGCACGGCTGGTCGCAGCCCGGCGACGCGTTGCTGGCGTTCGCGCTGCCCTGACGAGGCGGCCATGCACGAGACCTACGAGTCACTGCGCTTCTGCGTCGGCCCGGGTGAGTGGGAGGCGCGCGCCGCGACGCTGCACGTGGCGGCCGGCGGCTCGTTCTTCGGCATGTTCCGCGGCCAGATCGGGCTCGAAGCCAACGAGGGCGTGCTGCTCACCGCCTACTCCGACGAAGCCCGGCTGGCGGCGGCGAGCGGCGCGCTGCGCGCCGCCGCGGAGGGCCTGCGCGGCCTGTGCGCCGAGCGCATGATCGCCACCGTGCGCCCCGTGCGTGTCTCGCCCGTGACGATCGCGGGGGTCTACGCGTTCCGCAGCTTCGAGATCGCGGACTCCGACTCCGAGGAGTTCGTGAGTCTCTCCGAGCGCGCCTGGCCCGAGTTCGAAGCCGGCTTCGACGCGCAGATCATCGGGCTGTGGAAGAGCCTCGACGTGCGCCCGCCCGAAGCGCGCTTCCACCTCTTGACCCGCTACGCGAGCCTGGCCACCTGGGAGGCCTCGCGCGCCGACGTCGGCCGGCCCGAGTTCGCGCGCCGACACAAGCTGACCCGCGCGACGCGCGTGGTGACCGCGACGCTCGCGTGACTGCCATCCGGCCGGGGCAGGCGAGCGACCGCGAGGCGATCCGCGCCGTGCACACGGCCGCCTTCGGCCGGAGCGACGAGGCGGAGATCGTGCTGCGCCTGCTCGCGCGCGAGCCCGCGTGCGTCTCGCTCGTGGCCGAGCGCGACGACGAGCTGGTCGGCCACGTGCTGTTCAGCCCCGTGCGCGTCGAGGACCACGCGCTCGCGCCGCCGCCGTACGGGCTCGCGCCGCTGGCCGTGCTGCCGGCGCACCAGCGCGACGGCGCGGGCTCGGCCCTCGCGCGCGCGGGCATCGAGGCCTGCCGCAAGCTCGGCGCGCCGTTCCTGGTGGTGCTGGGTCACCCGCCCTACTACCCGCGCTTCGGCTTCGTGCCGGCCATGCGCTTCGGGCTCACCTTCGGCGACGCGCCGCCGCGCGACGCCTTCATGGCGCTCGAGCTCGTGCCGGGCGCGCTCGCGCGCGTGCGCGGCCGCGTGCGCTACGCGCCCGAGTTCGGATGAGTAGAATTCCCTCCCGGAGGTTCGCATGGCGCTGAAGACACCGGCCGAGTACGTCGAGAGCTTGCGCGACGGGCGCGTCCTGTACTGGGACGGCGACCGCATCGACGACGTCGCGAAGGACCCGCGCTTCCGCGTGCCGCTGGCCGTGGCCGCGCGCGACTACGAGTACGACGACCCCGCGCGCCGCGAGCTCACCACCTACCAGACCGAGGAGGGCACGCGCGCGCACCGCGTGTTCCAGATCCCGCGCAGCGAGCAGGACTTGCTGCAGCGCGTGAAGCTCGCCGGTCAGATGTCGATCGTGGGCGGAGTCACCGGCGTGTACATGGCGCTCCAGTCCGTGAAGGACGAGGTGGCGGCGGTGAATCCGCGCTACGCCGAGAACATCGAGAACCTGTGGCGCTACGCGCGCGACAACGACCTGCGAGCGGCCGAGGTCATCACCGACGCCAAAGGCGACCGCAGCCGCCGCGCGCACCAGCAGGACGATCCCGACCTGTACCTGCGCATCGTCGACCGCAGCGAGAAGGGCATCACGGTGCGCGGCGCGAAGCTGCACATCACCGGCGCGTCGCTCGTGCACGAGCTCGTGGTCATGCCGACCAAGTCGATGAGACACGAAGAGGCCGACTACGCGGTCTCGTTCTCGATCCCGGCCAACGCGCCGGGCGTGCGCATCATCAACCGCAGCTTCGCGCCGCCCGAGCTGTCCGAGTTCGACTATCCCGCGAGCGCGCACCACAGCATGCCCGAAGGCTTCGTGATCTTCGACGACGTGTTCGTGCCCTGGGAGCGCGTGTTTCTCGCGGGTGAGTTCCGGCTCGCGGGCGTGTTCGCGCGCTCGCTCGGCCTGTGGGAGCGCACCCTGGGCATGGTCGAGGCGGCCGAGCGCGCCGAGACGCTCGTCGGTCTGGCGCTGCTCGTGTCCGAGCAGCAGGGCAAGGGCGGCAAGGACGAGGTGCAAGCCGCGGTGGCCGAGATGGTCTGCTACGCCCAGCTCATCCGCATGTCACTCGACTGGGCGTGCCGCAACTACGAGACCACGCCCTCGGGCATGGTGCACCCGAACGTGCTGGGCGTGAACGTGGGCAAGTACTACTTCGCGGCGAACTACCACTCGATCGTGCAGCGCCTGCACGACCTGGGGGGCGGGCTCGTGCTCACGCTGCCCAAGGAGGCCGACCTGCGGCATCCCGAGGCGGGCAAGTATCTGCGCAAGTATCTCCACACCACGCCCGACGTCGACGTCGAGGCGCGCATGCGCATCTACAACCTGATCCGCGATCTCACCGCCGACGCCTACGGCGGCTGGCAGCTCGTGACCACGCTGCAGGCCGGCGGCGGGCTGCCCGCGCAGCGCGTGATGATGAACCGGACCTACGACCTGGAGCGCGCCAAGGCGAAGGCGCGGCGCGCGGCCGGCATCTCCGACTGACCCGGCTTGCGCCAGACCAGCGAGTAGCGCCAGTAGAGGTGCCGGCGCAGGCGCGCGCCCGGCAGGAGCGCCGCTGCGGCGCGGCGCACCTCGGCCAGCGGCGGAAACCGGTCGCTGGCGACGTGCGCCTGCCAGGCCGCGCGCACCTCGGGCGGCGGACGCAGGCGTCCGGTCGCCCGCAGCCTGCCGAGCAGGTTCAGCGGAACAGCGACGGCGGACCCGAGCGCACCGGCCGCGGAGCGCTCGAGAGTCACGTCGAGCGCGAGGAACACGCCGCCCGGCCGCAGCGCGTCGCGCACGCGCGCGAACATGGGCTCGAGCGGCAGGTGGTGCAGGGTCGCGATCGTGGCCACCACGTCGAAGCCCGCGCGCGGAAGCTCGCACGTGAGTGCGTCGGCCAGGCGCAGCTCCACGTGCGGCTGCGCCGCGCAGCGCGTCCGTGCCGCCGCCAGCATGGCCGGCGACAGGTCGAGCGCCAGCACGCGCTGCGAACGCTGCGCGAGCTTCGTCGTGAGCTCGCCCGTGCCGCAGCCGATCTCGAGTATCTCGCCGGTCCGCGCCGGGAGCTCCCGCAGCAGCACGGCGTGGTAGAGCCGGTTGTGGTCCCAGGGGTCGTGGGGCAGGCCCGCGATGCGGTCGAAGTCGCGTGCGATCGACTCGGGCGTCTGGCTCACTCCCTCACTCCCCGGGAGCCGCCTGGAAGTAGCCGCGGATCCGCAGCGGCGTGGCTCCGGGCTCCGCGACGGGCCGCAGCGCGGCGACGAACGCGCCGGCCAGCAGGTTCGACGCCGGCGACGGCAAGAGCTTCGCTTCGCCAGTCACCGATTCGAGCACCTCGGGCGCGCCGCCCCAGGGGTCGGCGGTCGTGAGCACGGCCCGGGCCGGCGCCCAGCTCCCGCGGCCATCGGGCACGAGCTCGAGCGAGAGACTGCGCGCGCACGGGTCGCCCGCGCAGGCAGACACCTGGATGGCGTCGCCCGCCGCGCTCCAGGTGCACACCGGCGCGACCAGCGCCGGTCGTCCCTGCACGGCCACGTTGGCGTAGGGATCGAGCCCGGCGCCGTCGCTGCCGTACAGGAGCAGGGTCGCTCGTTCGGGCGCGCGCCCGAGCGAGTTCTCGAGCCGCACGGTGTAGAAGCCGTTGCGCAGCCGCGGCACGCGGATGGTCACGCTCCACGGATCGTCGTCGGGGTTGGCGCCTGCGGGAAGGTCGAGCAGCACCTTGGCCTTGTTGCGCCCGAGCAGGACCGTCGGCGCCTTGCTGCCCGGGTCGATGGCGTAAAGAGTGACGAGCGACCCGGCGGCCGCTTCGCCTTCGTCGAGCGAGGCGAGCAGCGGGCCCGAGGTCGTGAGCGGGCCGTCGGCCTCGGCGTCCAGGCCGAGCGGGTCGCAGCGCACCACCAGTGACCAGATCTTGCCCGCGGCCGGGTCGGACCGGGTCGAGGGCACGCTCTTCACGCGCGCGATGATCGTGCGGCGCGACCAGGCGAGCACCTGGAACTGGACCGTCTTGGGCGAATCGATCCGGCGGCCCTGCACCATGGGCCGCGCCTTGGCGGCCAAGAGCTCCGCGAAGTCGCCGCGGATCGTGAGTCGCGTGCCGATCGTGACGTCGTGCGGCTCGAACCCGCTCACCGCCAGCGCTCGCGCCTCGAGCGGAAAACCGAAGGCGATCGCTGCGATCACGAGCGCGGCTGCGCGCGACATGCCGGTCGGACTCCCCCGTCCAACCTCTCGCCCCGCGAGTATGAACCCCGAAGTGAGACGCGGATACGAGTTTCTCGCTTCGAGTCTCTCGCGCTAGTTCATGCTGGCGCGCAGCTCGCGCAGCACCTGATCGATGGCGTCGATGCGAATCAGTCCCAGGCGCGGGAACTCCAGGTCGAGGATCACGTACACGCCCACCGACATGGCGGCGGCGAAGCACAGCATGCGCATGACGTGGCGGCGCGGCGAGGGCGACATGGCGAGCCCGGCCATGAGCGAGCTGGCGAGCAAGAGCGCGACCAGGAGCGCATAGATCACGACCGGCGGATGCATCTGAGTCGCCACCGTGCGCGTGTTCGTGATGTCGATCATCGCGTTCAGCGCGGGCAGGAGCAGCAGCCGGGCCTTCTCGCCCTCGGGCTTCAGACACTCGCTCACCGCCCGGCTCCAGATCTGACCTTGCAGATCGAGCGAGTGCGCCCGCTCGCGCTGTGCCGCCGGCAGATCCTGGAGCACCTCGTACGTGGCGAGGCGGGCATCGAGATAGTCGCGAAAGAGCTGCCGCAGTGGCGGCTGCGATCCCTCGGGCAGGAGGTCGAGACGCAGCCAGGCGGTGCCGATGTCGTTCGCCTCCTCGACCACGAGCGCGCGGCGTGAGTCCCAGCGCTGCAGCGCCCCCGAGAACGTGAATGCGACCAGGAGCCCCAGGAGCCCGAACACGGCGCCCTCGACCGCGCCTGCGCCCTCGTTCGACACGAGGTCCGTGCTGTGGCGCCAGCGCCCGATGGCGCGACCGAGCTCGAGAGAGACCAGCACCCCGGCGAACAGCGCCAGGGCACCAAACATCGGCAGCGGACCCAGGATCGTTCCCATGGCGCGAGAACGATCTCAGAAAAAATCGCGAAAGGCGACCACGTATACTCGCGCCATGTCGAACACCCTGCTGCTCGAGACCAAGGACGGCATCGCCACCGTCACCATGAACCGCCCCGACAAGATGAACGCGCTCACGACCGAGCTGCTCGAGGCGCTCGGCCCCACGCTGCGCTCGGTCGCCGAAGACCCGGACGTGCGCGTGGTGGTGCTCACCGGCGCGGGCGAGCGCGCCTTCTCGGCCGGGGCCGACCTCGCGCCCGGCGACGGCGCCAGCCCGGCCGAGCGCAACCGCCGGGTCACCCTCGAGGAGTCGTTCGACTCACTCAAGCGGCTCCAGGAGGCGTCGTGGCTGTTGCACACCATGCCCAAGCCCACGCTCGCCGCCGTGAACGGCGCGGCCGCGGGCGCGTCGCTCTCGATGGCGCTGGCCTGCGACATCCGCGTGGCGAGTGACTCGGCGATCTTCGCCACCGCGTTCGCGCGCATCGGCTTCTCGGGCGACTTCGGAGGCTCGTACTTCCTGACCAAGCTCGTCGGCTCGGCCAAGGCGCGCGAGATGTATCTCCTGAACGAGCGCATCGACGCCGCCGAGGCGCTGCGCATCGGTCTCTTGTACCGCGTGTATCCGCCGCAGTCGTTCCGCGCCGAGGTCGACGCGCTCGCGCGCAAGATCGCGGACGGCCCGCCGCTCTCGTACCGCTACATGAAGCGCCATCTCAACCTGGCGCTGCACGGCCACCTGCGCGACGTGCTCGACCTCGAGGCCGAGGCCATGATGTACACCGGCCGCAGCGAGGACTTCCGGGCCGGGGTCGAGGCGTTCCTGCGCAAGGACAAGGC